>JBDSHT010000172.1:0-18542 GCA_039918315.1 Ginsengibacter sp.
AGAAGTTGACTGATATCGGATTTTTATTGGTTTTTCCGGGATTAGTGGAAATGGTTTCTTTTCAGTGGATATTTGGATAGATTAATGTTTAAAGAACATCAACCAACTTCTGGAACAAAGATAGAGCGGCAGTGTACCCTGTGCAAGAGAGATATTGCTCTATTTCGCACCTACTGAATTTACGGTGTGAGTCGTATAAATACGATTACGAATTAGTGGACAACAACTAAAAAGAGGATATATTAAATAACAAAACCCCCAGATTAAATATCCAGGGGTTTATTATTTGTAAAAAAAGTGGAGCTGCAGAGAATCGAACTCTGGTCCAAACATATCCGCCATAGGCCTTCTACATGTTTAGTTTTACATTATTTGTCGGGAAAGGGCAGGGGTAAAACAAACCAATCTTTTCCTTAGCTGTATAGTCTTGAGCAATCCGCACAGCCTTGGATTGCAGCAGCCCGTTTTATTTTTGAGTCGGCGGAAGAGCGTGGCAACAGGCCTGGCCAGCATCAACGGCCCTAATGGATGCTAGTCTATCGACTAAGCAGCCATGGCATACTGAGTATTGCCAATTAGAGTTTTCGTATTCATATTAAAGTGCTAATTACGCAACGCACTACATGCTTATACCTACAAAGAACTATGCTGTCAAAACCGGTCAGCCCCGTGATAAATTTAATTTGTAAAACTATCGCATTTTATCTTGTGAAGCCGATTGCATTTCAAAATATATTTATAAATTATTTTTCCCCGAATAAAAAACTTGATCAAAATCTATAATGATAAAATGCTTTCTTAAATATTGAAAGCAAAAATTCTCATACCACCCATACGTTCTCATTTACCTTATTTTTGCGCCCAAATTAGAAACGAATTAAACGGTATGAACCCACTTGAATTTTATAATGATAACCTGGTAATTCTTAGAGAGACTTTAAAAAAATTGAAGCAGCGAAAATCTTCTTTCGCATGGCTTCGGCTTGGAAGTATTGCGGCTATCATTGTAGCATTGTATGTACTGTCGTCATTGGGTTTTATCTACATCGCAATTGCATGTGTTGTATTGGTATTTACTTTTATTCGTCTTGTGTACGCAGACATAGATAACCAGGTTAAAATTGATCATACCAATAAATTGATCAATATAAATGAGGATGAAATAAAAGCATTGAACGGGGATTATTTTCACTTTCCGGATGGGGCAAATCATATTCCGAAAGATCATGCTTACGCAAATGATCTTGATATTTTTGGAAGAGCATCTCTGTTCCAATACCTTAACCGCACTACCTCTGAGCAAGGCAGTACTTCGTTGGCCGACTATTTAAAATTCCCTGCAAGTGAAGATATGATTGCGCAACGGCAGCAAGCAATTGTTGAATTAAGTAAAGATGCAAAGTGGATACAGGATTTGCAAGGTCTGGGACGAAAAACAAAAATTACTTTTTCCTCACAAAACCGTCTCAAACAATGGATGCAGGAACCTCCGGTATTTTCAAAATTTGCTCCCTGGAAATGGCTTAGGTATTTATTGCCTGCGATCATTCTTTCCGGGATTTTCTTATTTGCCTATGATTATGTAAGTGCGAGTTTCTTTCTTATTCTTCTATTGGTTTATATGGTAATAGCCTATCAAATTAATAAATACGTTGCGCCCATTCATGAGAAGCTATCAAGGATTGCGGATGAGTTGAGTATTCTTTCTGCCAGTGTGCGGCATATTGAAAATAGAAGTTTTGAACACCCTCTTTTGAAAAAGATGCAATTGTCTTTTATTGAAAAAGATACAAAGGCTTCGCAGAATATCGACCGAATTAAAAAGCTTTTAGACAAACTTGATTACAGGTACAATCTTGTTTTTGTTATGTCGGTAAATATAGTCCTGCTCTGGTCATTGCAGCAGGTTTTGGATTTAGAAAAATGGAAGGCGGATCAAAAAGAAACCCTTGACAAGTGGTTTGAAACACTCGCAGATTTCGAAGCATTGAACAGTTTAGCTGTTCTGCATTTCAATCATCCCGGTTGGATTTTTCCAACTATCGTTTCCAACTATTTCCAGGTGGAAGGAAAAGAAATCGGGCATCCTTTAATCCCCGAAGGAAAAAGAGTAGATAATTATATTGATATACCGGACAACAGCAAACTCATGCTGGTAACAGGTTCTAACATGGCAGGCAAAAGTACTTATTTGCGAAGCATAGGAGTAAATGTAGTTTTGGCAATGGCTGGAGGTCCAGCATGTGCGAAAGAATTTAAAGTATCCCATGTGCAAATTATAAGCAGCATGCGCATAACAGATAACCTGGAAGAAAGCACATCGACATTCTATGCTGAATTAAAAAAATTGAAAACCATTATTGAAAAAGTAAATGCAGGCGAAAGAGTTTTTATTCTTTTGGATGAAATTCTCAGAGGCACTAATTCCTTGGATAGACACACGGGTTCAAAAGCATTGATAAAACAATTGATCAGGCAAAAGGCTGCTGCTATTATTGCTACACACGATTTGGAATTGGCTAATTTGAAAGATGAATTTTCAGATAATATTTTGAATTATCATTTTGATGTGCAGGTGGAAAATGAAGAATTATTTTTTGATTACCAACTAAAGCCTGGAATTTGTACAAGTTTGAATGCATCTATTTTAATGAAAAAAATTGGCATTGAATTATAAGCCTAAAAAAATTTTTACGGGTTAAATAAAAATAAAACGGTTTGCAATTTGCAAACCGTTTTATTTTATCCACTTAATTATTGCTGCTAAAATGCAACGTTATTTATTTGTAGGATCATCTTTTTTAATTTCCCAAACGAGAGCACTGGCACCTAATATAGCCGCGTCTGATTCTTTGAGTTCACTGAAAATTAATTTCACTTTATTTTGAAAAATGGAAAGAAGGTTTTTTTCCATGCTTTCTTTCACAGGATCCATCAGCATGCTGCCTGCTTTTGTAACTCCGCCAAATAAAATGATTGCCTCCGGAGAACTAAACATAACAAAATTGGCAAGCGCTTCGCCTAATATTCCTCCCGTAAAAGTAAAAACATCTTTTGCAATTTTGTCTCCTTTTGAAGCGGCTTCAAATACTTTTTTAGAAGTGATTTCATCATAACGAAAATCCCTTAACAAACTTTTTTCATCAGGATGATTATCCAGCATTTCGCGAGCGGTGATTGCAATGCCTGTGGCAGATGCATACGCTTCCAAACATCCATGCATCGCTGTACCCCAATGCAGACGGCCTCCCGGGCGAATGATGGTGTGCCCTAACTCGCCTGCAAAACCATCGTGTCCATAAATTAATTGTCCGTTTGCCACGATGCCACTTCCAACTCCTGTACCCAAAGTGATCATTATAAAATCGCGCATTCCGCGTGCAGCACCATACATCATTTCACCAACTGCCGCTGCATTTGCATCGTTGGTCAATGTGCAGGGCTTATTAAATTTCTCTGTTATTAATTTCGCCAGGGGAATAATTCCTTTCCATTGGAGGTTTGGAGCGTAGTCAATAGTTCCTGTATAATAGTTGCCATTTGGAGCTCCAATCCCGATTCCTTTTATAAATTTTTCTCCGCCAACATTTTGTATGGCTGGCTGTAATACTTCGTACAATTCATCAACAAACTCTTCAACTTTATCATGTTTGAAAGTATCAATATTCCCTTCGTTTGAGATTTCGCCACGATGATTTACAATTCCAAATTTGGTGTTTGTGCCGCCAATGTCAATTCCGATAGCATATTCAGGAGTAGTTTCTTTTTCTGTAGTATCCATAATTTATTCAAGCTGTGGTTGAGATGTTTTATCAAAAAAATTAAATAAATTCTTGAGCAAAAATAACGGTAAATTATCTTCCGGGTTCTTCATCAAGTAATGCTCCTTCGGGAGATAAAGAAACTTCTTCATTATCCACCGGCATTTCATAATCGATTCCTTGTCTTTTTAAAATTCCTTTTACAAGAAATGCAAACAGTACAATGTAAGCAAAACAAATAAGTGGTACCCAGTATGATTGGTGAATACCGTATCCAATAACATCACTTTTAGATTGTAGTAAATCAGCGAGCTTTCCCTGAATTGGCGGAATAATTCCACCACCCAAAATCATCATAATTAAAAACGCTGAGCCTTGTGTGGCATATTTACCAAGCCCTGCAATAGAAAGGGTAAAAATTGCGGGCCACATGATCGAGCAAAAAAGACCGCCACTTAAAAAAGCATACACCGCTAAATTTCCTGTAGAAAATATTCCAATTGCCATTGCGGTCACTCCCAATAATCCAAATATTAAAAGCATTCTTGCGGGTTTATCTTTGCTGACATAGAAGGCTCCAATTTGTACTAATACACAAATCACATAATAGTACAAAATGCTAACATCATATTTTGAAAGATGGTTTACCAGCAGTACAATTAAAAATGCTACCAAAGGAACTATAAAAGTGAGAAGCTGTTTTGTGGATGGTTTAAATTCAAATGCAGAAATGGCGCCCACCCATCTTCCTATCATAAGACTTCCCCAATACATAGAAATAAAGAGAGCGGCTTCCGATGTGGAATGGCTTCCAAATGCAGGTTTGCTAATGAGTTCACTAAGATTGCTTACGATGGTAACTTCAGTTCCCACATAAAGAAATAATGCGAGCATGCCCAAAACCAATTGAGGATATTTCATAGCACCCCATCCGTCAGGTTTTTTTGTTGCACTGTAATTTGAAATTATCAAACCTAAAACCACAACCGCTAATGCTCCAAAAAGCCATTTCATTCTGTATGATTCTAAAGAAAGTTTTTCAGCATCAGAGAAATTTGTAACATCAGTTTTATAACTGCTGAAAACCGGAACGAACATAATTATTAAAAGCCCCGTCATTATTAATAATGAATACAAAGCCTTGTTTGCTTGCTCGGCTTTTTCTGTTGAGATGCCGGCAGGCACTTTTTTTGAAAAATTAAATAGTGCTGCTGCACCAATAAAAAGCACTCCCACAAAGGCATACAGAACGATAACCTTACTAAGGCTAAGGCCTGCAATTTGTTCATCAGAGATAGCTGCCGTTGTTCCGAACAAAGCAAAAGCTACAACCAGCGGACCTATCATTGTTCCGAAAGAATTTACTCCCCCTCCAAGATTTACTCGGCTGGCACCTGTGGATTCATCACCCAACATAATTGCAAAAGGGTTTGCAGCCGTTTGTTGCAATGAAAATCCAAGGGCAACAATAAATAAACCGGTCAGCATACCCAGAAAAGAATTACCATTCACTGCAAGAATCATCGCTATAGCTCCGAGAGCAGAAAATAATAATCCATATACAATACTTTTTTTATAACCCCATTTTGCAACAAGGTCTTTACCTCCAAACGCACTATAGGCAAAGAGTACAAGCGCTCCGATATAATAAGCGAGATAAAATGCAAAGTCAATTAACTGGCTTTGAAATTGATCAAGATGAAAATAATGTTTGCAAAATGGAATGAATACACTGTTACCCGCAGCAATAAATCCCCAAAAGAAAAATACAGTAACCAATGTAGAGAGAGCCCCGTAATTGGTTGGTTGCAATTGTCCGGTTGTGGTTGCTTTTTTAGAAACAATCATTGAAGGTATGGCCATTTGAAAATTTGTTTTAGCGAGAAATTAATTTTGATAAAAGATTTTTCAAGGTATCATTTTTTTATTAAAAAAATTTTTCGTGCAGAAAAAAAACTATTTAATTTAAAACTTCTTATTTTCATCAAATGGAAATAATTCATGTAACCGCTGAATGCTATCCAGTTGCCAAGGCAGGCGGTTTGGGCGATGTAGCCGGAGCACTACCTAAATACCAAAATCGTTTGGGTCATATTGCCAAAGTGGTGATGCCCATGTACCGGACCAAATTTTTAAATCAACATGAGTTTGAAGTGGTACATAAAGGAGCTTTCGGAATGGCAAATTATTGGCTCGACTACACCATCATAAAAGAAAAAAATAACACACTTGGGTTTGATCTGTACCTCGTGGATATTTATGGATTACTCGACAGGGAAAAAGTGTATGGCTATGATGACGACATTCAGCGATTCGTGGCTTTTCAAATTGCAGTAACTGACTGGATCAGTAAATGGGAGCACCATCCGGATGTGGTACACGTGCATGACCACCACACAGCATTGATTCCGTTCATGATGCAGAACTGCTATGCCTACAGGCATCTTGCTTACATTACAACAGTCCTCACCATACACAATGCACAATATCAGGGATGGATTGGTTGGGATCAATCGAACCTTTTACCTGATTGGGATAAATATAAATGGGGTAGCCTGGATTGGAATAAGTCTATTAATTCATTGGCCTGCGGCATAAAATGTGTTTCAAAAGTAAATACAGTGAGCCCCGGTTATATGGAAGAATTGCATTTTGATGCCAATGGTCTTGAAAAATTATTTGATTATGAAAGAGGGAAATGTTTTGGAATACTAAATGGTATTGACACAGAGGTGTGGGATCCCGAGACAGATACTTACATCGAAGAAAATTTTAGTGTTGCCAATTTTGCTGCGAAGAAAAAATTGAATAAAAAAATTCTTTGCAATCAATTTAATTTAGATGAAACAAAACCTCTGATAGTTTTTATAGGCAGATTGGTAGGAGAAAAAGCGGCTGATCTTTTGCCGCAGGCAATTGGAGATTCTATTTATTACATGGAGGGCAAAATGAATTTTTTAGTATTAGGAAGTGGCGAACCCGAGGTTGAAAAAAGATTAAGTGATATGACCGGCCCTTTGTTTGGATATTATAATTCAATGATTGGATACAATGAAAAGTTGAGCCATCAAATGTATGCTGGTGCTGATTTTCTGCTGATGCCAAGCAGGGTAGAGCCGTGCGGGCTCAATCAATTATATGCTCTGCGGTATGGAACAATTCCTATGGTGCGCCGGACCGGAGGATTAAAAGATACTGTAAAAGATTTTGGTGAAACAGGAGGTTTTGGAATTTGTTTTAATGAAGCCACGGTAGGAGATATTTGTTTTTCAGTACATCGTGCGGTCGAACTTTATGATAAAAAGGATAAGATGAAGGAGTTGATAAAAACCATAATGCAAATAGATCACAGTTGGGAAAAAAGTGCCGAGACTTATATTAATTTGTATAAAGCGTGAGAAGCAAAGACGAATGCCATCATGAGTTTGTCGAATGATGAATTATGAATGAAGAATTATGAATGAAGAAGAATGTCATCCTGAGCTTGTCGGAGGGTTGTCGAAGGATGAATGTGTGAAATGAATAAATTGGAAAGACGAGTGTTGAAATAAGAATGTTTGGTCTTAACTTTAAACAACACTTTTTTTAAATGTTTACACTCAGTTAGTTTACATTTTAAGAATGGACAGAAAGGAATTGAACTGGTATTTTACATTAAATACTTACTATTAAAAACCTTAAAAAATGGATAACAATATGTGGATTAGCAAATCTTTGATTGCAGTTATTTTGGGTGGTGGAGCCGGTTCACGCCTTTACCCGCTTACCGCCAGCAGAAGCAAGCCAGCAGTACCTATTGCCGGTAAATATCGACTCGTAGATATCCCTATTTCCAACTGTATTAATTCCAATATCAACAGAATTTTTGTACTAACACAATACAATTCTGCATCACTTAATAAGCACATAAAAAACACGTATCAGTTCAGTGCATTCAGTAGCGGCTTTGTAGATATTCTTGCGGCAGAACAAACACCTGATAATCCACAATGGTTTCAGGGAACTGCCGATGCCGTTCGTCAATCGTTGCGTCATTTATCCAATTATGAATGTGATCATGTTCTGATTTTATCGGGAGACCAATTGTATCAAATGGATTTTGGCAGCATGTTTCGCACACATGAAAAAGATGGTGTTGACATTACGATAGCGACCATTCCGGTAACAGAAAAAGAAGCTACTGAGTTCGGGATTTTAAAAGCAGATGAACAAAACAGGATCGTTTCTTTCATTGAAAAACCGGGTTATGATCAATTGCCTGAATGGGTAAGCGATACCAAAGAAGAGATGCAGTCGCAGGGAAGAAATTACCTCGCGTCCATGGGTATTTATTTGTTTAAGAAGCAGGTGTTGTTAGATTTGTTGGAAACACATAAGAAAGATGCTACAGATTTTGGAAAAGAAATTATTCCTTTTGCTATTCAAGATCTTAAAGTTGCCAGCTACCAGTATGGCGGATATTGGACAGACATAGGAAATATCTCTTCGTTTTTTGAAGCCAATTTGGGGCTCACCAAAGAACTTCCTCCATTTAATTTATTTGACAACGACAATAAAGTTTATAGCCGGCCAAGGATGTTGCCTCCTGCGAAAATAAGCGGTACCACACTTGTTGATACCATTGCCGGTGACGGTTGCATCATACATGCGGAAAGAATTGAAAATTGTGTAGTCGGCATCAGAATGCGCATTGGGCATGGTACTAAAATATTCAGTTGTTACTTAATGGGTACCGATTTCTATGAAACCATTGAAGAGATGGAGTTTGCTGCAGGCAAGGGTTTGCCAAAGATGGGGATCGGCGATAACTGTTATATTAAGAATGCAATCATCGATAAAAATTGTCGTATAGGCAACAACGTTACTATCAACGGGGGACCTCATTTAGCAAATATGGATCACGAATTATACACGATAAAAGATGGTATCGTTGTAGTTAAAAAAGGATCGGTGCTACCAGATGGTTATGTAATTGATTAGGGGAAAGTTTTCAGTACCGGATGTTTTCATAAGTTATAAATTGATACTCCAAAACTGCTTTGCTTTTTGTTCCTGTATTCTTTTATTTTCTTTTTCATCATCACTATTCCAGTCTTTAGTACGGTCTTCTATTAATTTTTTGAGGTCATAAAATTTAAATTCTTTTTTAGCTTTCGGAAGTTTTATATCATTTTCATTTACATCATTCAACATTACTTTAGTAGCTATCCAGGAGGTGGATAGCCGGGGGATTGTAACTCCTAAGATCATCCCCGGTAATCCGTTCAAACTTTGAGGACCGCCTGAAAAAGTAATTTCTTCGGTATAAAAAGCAAAGACATAAACGCTGTCAAATATAACAGCAACAGCCTTCCTGCAATTGAAACCAGCTATCATTCGATTTTCATTTTCAAGTTTCCATTTCAGCTTAGGTATCGAATCTGAAACAAGAATATTATTTCCCCAAAAATTTTTTTGCATTGCGAATTGGTCTGAATTAAAATTAGTGAACCAAATATTTTCATCTACTCCCTCTTTTAAAAAGCCAGGTATTTTTTCATCGCCCCATCTTTCAAATTTATAAATACTTTTATTATTGGAAAATGTGTTGGTATAATACGTTGTCATAAAATCAGGCATTTTTTCATTCATCAATTCATCGAAAATACCCCCGTCCGTATTTTTTTCTATTTTATTTCTTACTTCATATTCAATCCTGGCTTGTTTAATAAATTGCTGGGCCATCAAAGAATTGATTGAAAACAAAATAAATGAAACAGTGAACACAATTATTTTCATGATTATTTATTTAAGAATTGAATAATGGCAGCCATTATTGTGGTTATTTTTTAGTCGATTTATTTTTAAAATTCCAGGCGAAGCCTGCCATAAAATATCTTTTGATACGATCGTTCCTCGATTCAGAATATACATTGCCATACACGTACCTATCGATAGCTACATTCTGATTTAAAATATCCTGCACTGAGATATACAGCGTGAACTCATTATCCTTGAAAGTCCTTTCTGCACGGGCATTCCAAAGATTTCTTGAAATATTTTTATCCGATTGAACTGTTTTCTGTTGGTTGTAAAATTCGTAAGTCGTAGATATTGACCAATCCTTTTTTATGTATATTTTTCCATTGAAATTGAGTGTGTTTGTATAATAATGGATCTTGGTAGTATTTTGTGTAGTTGTATTTGTGTTGTAACCAAGCGAATTACTAATGCGTACATCGTATTTTTTTGCTTTGCTTTTATTTAGCGAAACATCCATTGAAGGGGCCCATGTATTTGAATAGCTTTTTTTATTATTAATAAAATTTACGCCTCTGTTATAATTTATTTGAGGACTGAGATTGATGCTCGCATCAATCTTTTTTATTTTGAAACCAATAGTGCTATACATGTAAGTTGAAAAGTTGCCATTGGTATTTATAGGTTGTGTAATTGTCTTGCCGGTATTTAAATTTATAATACTGTTGTTAATGATCGAGTTGGAAACAAAGTTGATATTCATGGATTGATACATCCAAAAGTCTTTTATAAAATTATAAGCGTTGTGGTTTATGCTGAAACTGTTGCTGAATGAAGGTTTCAGGTTAGGGTTCCCGATGTATTGATAAAAATAATTATCATTATTTCGTAAAGGCTGCAACTGATTAATTTGGGGTTGCCTGGTATCACCACTGTATGACAATCTAATGGAATGGTTACTTTTATAAGTGTAAGTAATATTGGCGTTTGGATAAAAATTTACATAATCTCTGTCGTAATTTTTTGCAAATGTTATGTCTTCCAGTTGATAACTCGCAATGCCCACACCGGCACCGGCATTTATCTTTAATTTTTTTGTAGCAAAATTTATTTTCGCAGAAGGAACTTGTTGAATAATATTTTGTTTAAACTGGTTGGTCAATGTATCTACCAGTTCATCATATTTCCCTGACCCTGGAGAAAAACTATGGGTTAGTTGATCATTGCTTCCATTATCAAACGAAAGTTTATAACCAAGTTCCAATGAATAATTTTTGGATAATGGTTCTGTGTAAACTATCTGGGTCGATAGTTTTCTTGTAGAACTTTCATTGTCTTTCATTTGGTTGATATCTAAAATATCGGCGGGCAGACCATTTAAATAAGCCTGGTTAAAAGACTTATTATAGCTTGTCCCGTTTGTTTCCATTGAGTTGTACGATGCATTAAACGTAAGCGTCCTGCGATTCTTTTTGAATTTATGTTTAAATATAACTGAAGCCCTTACTGCTTGCTTATCACTATTATTCTGTGTTCTTCCTTCACTGGTATTTTTTAAAGTACCATTGTCGCCCGTGCTAACCGAGTTTGAAGAGTTCTCACCTTCGCTTTTGTAAAACGCCGTGCCCGCAGTTATTTTTAAAGTATTGGCACTGTCGAGCTTTAAATCCCAAACTCCATCTAATTTAATGTTGCTACGGTTTACATGGTTCGTTCCATTTGAATTTTGATTTAAAACTGAATCACCAATTTGTGTTTGTGTAAAGTTTGATGTACGGTTATTATAGTTCTGGCTGGTGTAAACCGGGGTAAGATTGAAAGAATATTTATCGTTCCATTTATTGCTGTAATGTAAACCTGCATTAACGTTGGTCAAAAAACCATTCCTGCTATCAATGTAACTTTCTCCATCATCACCTCTTGACATGGATATCATGACGCTACCATCATCATCCATTTGAATATCGGCACCACCTAACGATCCATATTTTTGCAAATCATCCCAGCCAAGTCTATCCTGACCCGTATTTCCATTTAGTAAATAAGCAGAAAGTTTTCTTTTTCCTTTGAAGGAACTAAACATGAGGTTAGAATTGTACCTGTTGTCGATATGTTTTTGAGGGCCTCCTGACAAATCTACTTTTCCAAAATATCCTTTTTTCGCTTCTTCTTTCAATTTTAGATTAATTGTCTTTTGGGTATTACCATCATCTATACCTGTAAATTCTGCGGTCTCACTTTTTTTATCAAACACCTGAACTTCTTTCACGGCATCTGCCCTTAAATTTTTTACAGCCATGCCGGGGTCGTCACCAAAAAACTCTTCACCATCTACTAAAATTTTCTGTACCGTTTCGCCCATGGCTTTTATCTTCCCATCTTTATCAACCTGGATGCCGGGCAATTTTTTCAAAAGTTCTTCTACGTTTGCGTTAGCACTCACCTGAAAACTATCGGCTGTATAAATTGTAGTATCACCTTTTATTTTAAATGCTTTGCCTGTATTTACAATTACTTCTTGTAATAATTTACTCTTGGATAAAAGAGCAATTTTTGGGATATTGACATCACCGTTGATCTCGACATCTTGAACAATATCCGCAAAATAGGGTTGGGAAACCATTAAAATATATTTCCCTGGCTTCACATTCTTTAAGATGTAATCACCTTTTGCATCGGTGCGGCTAAACTTATAAAGTATAGAATCCAACGGATTGAGAAGCGCAGCTACTGCATTATAAACCGGAACATTTTCATCGGCATTTATCACAGAACCCTTTACAGTATTGGTTTGCGCGTAGGATGAAAATAATAAAACTGAACTAATTAAAACCAAATTTAATTTTCTCATCTATAGTTTTGATTTAGGGCTCCTAAAAATATATTATAACAGAAACCAATTAATTTTAATTAACTTAAAAATTAGTTAAAGTGCTTAATAAATAGAAAGATGCAGGATTTCTAAAATTCCACAAAGCAGTGGAAACTGTAGGGGGAGAAAATAAGAAAAGAGTTTTTAAGAATTATAACATCACCCACCATGCAAAAATATCAGCATTATTACCCCAATTGCTGAATGAAGTTTTTAATGTTTTATTCAATTCTGCAACTGATGTTTTGTTGCCCTTTGTAGGAGGTGTTATAGCGTTGGCATTTACGCCTGTTAGTTCTACTTTAGTTGCATACCATGTAGTGTGTACGCGATTGATCACAAGGCCTAATATCATTCCAGGTAAGTTTCCAAAACTTTCCGGGCCACCGGGTATCATTATTTCATCAGTGTAAAATGCAACCACAAAAACCGAATCCATGATAATGGTAGTCGCACGCCTGCAATTGAAACCGGCGATTTCACGAAAGTCATTTGTTATTTTCCATTTTGCATTTCGCAGGCTGTCTTGTAAAAGAAAAGTTTTTTCAAATACAGTTTTTTGTGCAACAAATTTGCCTGTGTTATAATTCGTGAAAACTATATTGTCGCTTGCAGGAGTTCCTCCAAAAAATCCGGATTTTACATTTACTTCTTTGCCTGGTTTGTATATCGACTGCTTTCCGTCAAATTCAAAGTTGAAATAATCTGTCTTGAATTGCGGAATTGCTTTTTTGATTTGGTCAGAAAAATCCCCTTTAATATTTGCCCACATATTTACTTTGCGCTCAAATTCGATTTTGGCTTTAGATATGAAAACAGTTTGCGCAAAGGAATAATTAATTATCAAAAAACAAGCTGCGGAGATTAATATTTTTTTCATTCAAATTCTTTTAAATAAGCTGACTATAAACGAATAACTCCACCTTCTTTTGGAGCACCCGCTCCTCCTTTATTGTTGTAATTGTAAGTGAGTGTGATAAGCCCATACCTCCTGAAAGTAAGATAATTGCTTTCTTCTATTGCATACGGTTGAATGCTTCTGCGGTATCCTTTATTTTGATCCAGTATATCATTGATGCTTGCACGTAAAGTAAGTGCATCTGTTTTGAAAAATTTCTTTTCAATGTAAGCATTCCAAAGAATCACATTATTGTTGTTATCGAACGCATTTATTTTTTGTCTGAAATTAAAATCAACGGTTGTTCCAAATTCAATTTTTCCGGGAAGTTGGAAATTTCCGTTGACTTCAAAATTGTAAATCCAATAATTTGTATTTGAGGTTTTGCTAATGCTGGATTTTGATACGTTATAACTCGGATTAGCTGTAAATCCAATTTCATACTTTTCCTTTTTATTGAGGCGTATTCCTGTATTTATCCCGTAATTACTACTGTTGGATACGTTCTTTATTCCGTTTACGAAATTAGTGTTGTGCGATAATCCAACATTCGGATTGATATTATACCTGATATTTGTCTTGGGGATTTTTGCATTGAATCCACCATAAAGCCCAAAATAATAATTGCCGTTGGTGTTAATGTACTTGCTTACTCTGCGCCCTAAAGCATCGATGGTATAACTGTTACTTATCTGATCAGCCGTTGAATTAAATACTGCACCCAGAAAAACATACTGTTCATTTAAAATCTGGAAGTTCGTATAAGTTAGGTTAGCGGTAGTCCTGAATTGTTGTTTCAATGCAGGATTACCAACTACAATATTCAGTGGATTGCTGTTATCAGTTATTGGTTGCAACTGGTCTATTGTTGGTTGCGTTGTACTACCATTTATATTCAAACCTAAATTGCTAAACGAACTGAATTTGTAATTGAAATTAGCCCTCGGAAAAAAGTTGTAATAATTGTATTTACGCGTGGTATCTTTTACAAGATCTGTCTGTTGAAAAGCTGTATTGGCAACATTTCCACCAAATGAAAAATTATATTTCTTGGCGTTGTATCTAAAATTTGCACCCACACTGTGAGTATTGTAAATGTATTTAAATTCATTACTTAATGAGTCCACGAGATTCGTGTATTTAGAACTTATATCTTTATTATAAGTCAATCTTTTTTGATTACTATTACTATTATTCAGGGTGTAATTAAATTCCAAAAATGATTTTTGTGACAACGGTTCTGTATAGGTAGCTTTTGCTCCTATAGAACTGCTTTGGGTGTTATTAAGTTTCTTTTGGTCAGTAGTGTCTTTCTTAAAAATGGTGTTGTTAGAAACATCAAAAAAGTTTGCAGTATTGTATAAGAAACCATCACTTTTAGATTCATTATATTTTTCTTCCAGACTTACAGAAATTGTACGTCCTTTCTTTTTGAATTTTTTTCTGTAAAGAACTGAAGTGTTGAGGCTTCCATTATCAAGGTTGCGAATTGTATTTCTAATACTATTATTTACCACTTTATTTTCTTCGCTCAGCGCCTCAGAATTATTTTGAGTGTTTGATTCTGTATTGCCAATATAACCATTGGCATTTATCTTTAAAGATGAGGATGAGTCCAATTGAATTTCTACGTTTCCACTTAGTGAATTACGCATTTTATTAGAATGTGCTTCAGAACTTTCCCGATCGTAATACAGTGAATCCAATAAAATATTTTGTCTGAAAGTATTGCCGGCACTTCGTTGAGAAAGTTTGTTGAACAAATAATTTCCTCCTGCGTTGTATTTGTCTTCGGCCCACTTATTCGAAAAATGTACACCTCCTTTTATGCTTTCCGGCAGACCGGGACCAGCCGAGCCTGATGCTCCAAATTCATCACTGCCTGAACCTGTAATAAAGATTGCACCGGAACCATCGTCGATCTGGAAATTACCTCCGCCACCAAAACCAAGGGAGCTCGCATCCTGGAAATTAAGCCCTGTTTGATCTGTACTGCTTGCTATAACAAAAGCAGACAGTTTTCTTTTTGCTTTGAATGCATTAATAAGCGCTTGCGCATTATAATATTGATCAAGCCCACCTACAGATAATTTTCCGAAATACCCTTTCTTGGCATCTTCTTTTAACTTCAGATTTATCGTCTTTGTTTTTTGTCCGTCATCGATTCCGGTAAATTCTGCCTGGTCAGATTTTTTATCAAACACCTGTACTTTATCAATCGCATCAGCCCGTAAATTTCTCGTAGCAATTGTAGGATCGTCACTAAAAAATTCTTCACCATCCACTAATACCTTTTGAACTTGTTGCCCCTGAGCTGTTATCTTTCCATCTTTATCGACTTGTATGCCGGGTAATTCTTTGAGTAAATCTTCAACAGTGGCATTAGGTTTTACGTAAAAACTATCTGCCGTAAATTCAGTCGTGTCGCCTTTTATTCTTATCGCTTGCTGCCGGACAATAATTTCCGCAAGCAGTTTTGATTTTTGGGTAATGTAAACAGTATTCAGGTTAGCAGTTTCCTTTCCATTCAATGAAATTTTATCCACGTAATCTCCGTACTTCGGGAATGTAATCATCACGAGGTAATCACCATTCGTTAAAGGACCTGCTGAAAAGTTTCCACTTTTATCACTCCGTGAAAAAGCAACAAGTGTTGAATCTTTTTGATTTAATATAGAAACCACTGCATTCGCAGTATTAACATCTGAACTAGAATCTTTAATGGTTCCCTTTATAAATGAGCTCTGACAAAAAGATATAGACGAGTACAGACAAAATAAAAGGGATAATGAAATTATCTTAATCATAAGTAGTTTTCGGTATCGAAATGGCAGAGCGAATTTAAGGGAATTATTTAATATTTTTTTCTTTAAAAATTGACTAAGTGCACACGAAATTTACCCAGTTTTTTTTGATTAGTTTTATATCTCAACCTAAAACATTTTTCAATGTCTGAAAACATTTTTCCATACGAAGAAATCAACTTTGTGGATAGTGAAAAGTCCGTGTGGAATTATTCGCTTTTTGATGAGGAAGATCTTCTGAATTTTAAAAACGGCACACATTATAGTCTCTATAAGAAATTTGGTTCTCATCCAATGACAGTGTTGGGAAGCAAGGGATACTATTTTTCTGTTTGGGCACCAAATGCAACCGCAGTAAGTGTTGTTGGTGATTTCAATAATTGGAATAATGCAGCACATCCTTTATTTGTCCGGCTCGACAAATCGGGTATTTGGGAAGGGTTTATTCCTCATTTAAAAGAATACGAAAACTACAAATATTATATTCATGGTTTTCAAGGTATTAAACTTTTGAAAGGAGATCCATTTGCAAGACACTGGGAACTGCGGCCCGCTACTTCCTCGAAAACTAAAGATATACAGTTTACGTGGGACGATTCAGAATGGATGGAGCGGCGCAAAAAAGTCAATTCCCTGGAAGCGCCCTGGTCAATTTACGAAGTGCATTTATCCAGTTGGATAAAACCTGACCCAAATGATAAAGATTCATTTAATTCTTATGCTGAGTTAACAAAGAAATTGGTACCCTATGTAAAGGATATGGGATTTACCCATGTAGAATTAATGCCGGTTATGGAGTTTCCTTATGATGCAAGTTGGGGCTACCAGGGTACAGGGTATTATGCACCCAGCTCACGGTTTGGCATACCCGAAGAATTTATGCAGATGATTGAAGCATTTCATAAAGAAGGAATTGGAGTTATTTTAGATTGGGTACCTTCTCATTTTCCTAATGATGCACATGGACTTTACATGTTTGATGGCACGCATACCTATGAATATGCCGATATGAAAAAAGGATTTCATCCTGATTGGAATTCATACATATTTAATTATGAAAGGGGAGAGGTACGTTCTTTTTTAATAAGCAATGCAAGGTATTGGTTTGATAAATATCACATCGATGGAATGCGGGTCGATGCCGTTAGTTCACTTTTAAGACTGGACTATTCCAGGGAAGAGGGAGAGTGGGAACCAAATATTTTTGGAGGAAATGGAAATCTTGAAGCCATATCGTTTTTGAAAAATTTAAATGAAATGGTGTATCGTGATTTTCCGGATGTACAAATGATTGCGGAGGAATCAACAGACTGGCCGCAGGTTACAGGGCTCACAACGCATGGCGGACTTGGCTTTGGGATGAAATGGATGATGGGTTGGATGCACGATACCCTGGATTATTTTAGCATGGATTCTTTGTTTAAAAAAGACCATCAGGATAAGTTCACATTTAGCATGGCGTATTTTTATGATGAAAATTTTGTGTTGCCACTTAGCCATGATGAAGTCGTGCACGGCAAATCTCCGATGATTTATAAAATGCCCGGAGATGATTGGCAACGGTTTGCCAACCTTAGAGTTTTATATACCTACATGTACACGCATCCAGGTGGTAAGCTACTTTTTATGGGCAACGAAATTGCTCAAACTTCTGAATGGAATTTTGAAAAAGAATTGGATTGGGGTTTGCTAAAATATGCATCGCACGAAAAGTTGCAGCATTGTGTGCAGCAACTCAATAAATTATACACTTCACATCCTGCTCTTTATGAATACCAGTTTGATCCAAAAGGTTTTGAATGGATAGATTTAAACCATCGTCAGGAATGTATAATGGTTTATAGAAGGAAAGGCAAAAAAAGGAAAGACGATCTTCTTGTGGTTTTTAATATGACTCCGGTGGAACGTCTCAGTTTCAAAATACAGGCAAAAGGAAAGTCGGAATGGAAACAAATTTTTTGCAGCGATGACACACAATTTTGGGGAAGCGGACACTTTAGTGACCAGGTTATTTTAACCGAAAATGTGGAAAAAAAGACAAAACTTTTTGAAATAAAACTTGACCTGCCGGCGTTAAGTGCGATAGTACTGCAATAGTGGTATTTTATTTGCAAAGCCAATATCATGAAAACAATTATCCTCTCTTTATTTTTTTGCTTTGTTACGCATTTTTTGATTGCCCAAAATGCTGATAGCTCTCAATTTTATTTTAAGGAAGGTTTAGCCAAAAATGAATCACGGCTTTATGCCATGGCTTCAAAAAACTTTGAGAAAGCGATTTTCCATAATCCTAATTTTATTGATGCCTACATAAAAAACGGGCAGGCTAATCTTGAGATGAGCCGCGTTTATGAAGCCAATCAAAATTTTGAAAAAGCATATCAATTACAACCGGAGAATAACGAAGTAATTAAGCAACTCACTCAACTTTATTTTAATAATCGCCAATACCAGAAAGCAATTGATCT
>JBDSHT010000173.1:0-8483 GCA_039918315.1 Ginsengibacter sp.
CTAACGTTTTTCTCAAAGCGGCATGTAGCAAGTGTGTAGCAGTATGATGTGGTTTAATATTTTTTCGCTTCTCTTTATTTATCCTCGCTATTAAATTACCAGAAATATTCTTTGGTAATTTGCTGACGAAATGAATAATCAGATCATTTTCCTTTTTGGTATCGATCACAGAAATTTCTGCTCCGTCAAAAATTAGCATCCCCGAATCGCCCACCTGACCGCCACTTTCAGCATAAAAGGGAGTTTTGTCCAACACTATTTGAAACGCTTCTTTACCCTGTGATGTAGTTTTTCTGTATTTGACTACGGCACTTTCTGTTTCCTCATTATCGTATCCCACAAATTCCGAAGATTGATTATCGTTGACAATAATCCAATCTTCAGTGTCAACCACTGCGGCCGCACGGCTTCGGTTTTTTTGTTTCTGCATTTCTTCTTCAAAACCAATTTGATCTACAGAAATACCTTTTTCATTGGCAATTAAATTGGTAAGGTCTGGCGGAAATCCATACGTGTCATATAATTCAAATGCGGTTTTACCATCTATATCCTGCTTTTGATTTAAAAGCATATCCATTTTTTTCAAACCCGCATCCAGCGTTCTTAAAAAATTATTTTCTTCTTCATGAATTACCTTGGCAACAAAATCCTGTTGCTTAATTAATTCATGAAAAACATTTTTGAATTGATCAGCAATCAACGGAACCAGCTTGTAAAGCAAAGGTTGTTTTACATCTAGATAAGAAAAATAATAGCGTACCGCTCTGCGAAGAATACGGCGTATAACATAACCTGCTCCAGTATTAGAAGGAAGTTGTCCATCAGTGATAGGGAACGCGATAGCACGGATATGGTCTGATATTACGCGAAAAGAAATGGCTTCTTTTGTATCGGAATAATCATATTTTTTACCGGAAATTTTTTCAATCTCTTCAATGGTTTTGCTAAAAACATCAGTATCATAATTGCTTTTTTTATTTTGCAACACCCGCACTAATCTTTCAAAACCCATTCCCGTATCCACATGTTTTGCAGGCAGCAATTCTAATGAACCATCCTTTTTTCGATTGTATTGAATGAATACATTGTTCCAGATTTCTATCACCTGCGGATCATCATTGTTCACCAAACTTTTACCACTCACGTTCTTTTTTTCTTCCGCACTTCTACAGTCCACATGTATTTCAGTACACGGACCGCACGGACCTGTGTCGCCCATTTCCCAAAAATTATCTTTCTTATTTCCTAAAATAATTCGATCCTCAGCTACCCATTTTTTCCAGAAATTAATTGATTCATCATCTCTTGGCAATCCCTCTTTTTCATCACCTTCAAACACCGTCACATATAAATTTTCTTCAGGAATTTTATAGACTTTAGTTAGTAATTCCCAGCTCCACGCAATGGCTTCTTCTTTGAAATAAGGAACAGGATCGGCTGTGGCATTACCAAAACTCCAATTACCCAACATCTCAAACATGGTGTGATGATAGGTGTCCACACCCACTTCCTCAAGATCATTGTGCTTGCCACTTACCCTTAAACATTTTTGTGTGTCGGCAGCACGCGAAAAAGGAGCTTCTTTATTTCCAAGGAAAAAATCTTTAAACTGGTTCATACCTGCATTGGTGAAAAGCAATGACGGATCATTCTTTAAAACGATGGGCGCAGATGGAACAATTGTGTGTCCTTTGCTTCTAAAAAAATTCAAAAATTGTTGCCTGATTTCAGCGCTTTTCATCATAAGTACCGGGTAATTTTTTAAGAATGATTTAGGGTATTAAGAAGTTATCTTTGATTTCAAAAAAATAACCTCGTGGCGGCAAAGGTATTTTGTTTGGGCACAATTACAAACTGATCCATTTTTTTACATACCACACCACCGGAAATGTTTTCCGGTTTTTAAGTAATGAGAAAAATAAAATATTATTATAATACCCATACCCTTCGTTACGAAAAGTTGGTTACCCCATTTAGGGTAAAACTTTTGCGTTTTTTGGGTTTCATCATTGCAGCCGTTTTTACCGCGTTTGCGTTTATTTTTCTTGCGTTTCGTTTTATACCTTCTCCCCAATTGAAACTGGCAGAAATGAAGTATGAAAAAATGCGGGATAATTATGAAATGTTGTCTGCCCAAACTGAAAAATTGCAGAGTGAAATGGTTTCATTGGAGAACAGAGACAACCAGGTTTACAGATCCATATTTGAAGCCAATCCTTTGCCGGATAGTGCGCGGGCAGAATTGATTGCAAAAAAAATGGAGGTTCAAAAAATTGCTGCCATTAATGATGAGCAGTTAGGAAATGAATTAGCGAACACACTTAATAACATAGGAGCAAGAATAAAATACCAGTTTGCCAGTTATAATGAAATTGAAAAATTGATTACCAACCAGGGCGAAAAATTAGCAGCACTTCCTGCCATTCAGCCTGTAAGCAATAAAGATCTTAACCGGATTGCATCCGGCTTTGGAATGAGAATTGATCCTGTATATGGAACTCCTAAAATGCACAAAGGGCTTGATTTTACTGCACCGCAAGGCACTCCTATTTATGCTACTGGCGATGGTTTGATAACGCTTGCTGGTAATGATCATAGTGGATATGGCAATCATGTTATTATCAATCATGGATACGGATACGAAACTTTATACGGCCACATGGTAAGAGTGAAAGTTAGAAGAGGGGATAATGTAAAACGCGGCGAAGTAATTGGGTGGGTGGGAAGCTCCGGCAAAAGCACCGGACCACATTGTCATTATGAAGTTCACATTAACAACAGAGATGTGGACCCTGTATATTTCTTTTACAATGATCTGACACCCGAACAATTTGACCGTCTATTAAAAATTGCTTCCTCTGGAAGTGCTAAAAGTCTTGATTAACAATGGCACTAAATCAATTTAGTTTCGACTTTGGGGAAGATCTTCCAAAAAAGAAAGAAGAAAAAAAGTTAACTCCACCAAAGAAAGAAGTAGTAAAGCCAATTGTTCCTCCCCTAAAAAAGCGTGGAAGAAAAAGTCTTAAAACAGACCTGCCCGATCCGGACTTATTAACCATACCCGAAGATGAAATCCTTTTCCAAAAACAATATTATGCAATAGGTGATGTGGCAGAAATGTTTAAAGAAAACATTTCTTTAATAAGATTTTGGGCAAATGAATTTTCCATTTTAAAACCCAAGACTAACAAAAAAGGAGATCGTTTTTTCAGGCCGGAGGATGTAAAAAATCTGAAAATGATTTATCATCTTTTGCGCGAAAGAAAATATACTATTGAAGGAGCAAAAGAGTTTTTAAAAAATAATAAAGCTGCAGGCGAAAAACATGCTATGATAGAATCACTCGAAAAAATTAAATCCTTCCTGTTGGAATTGAAAAGTAATTTATAGCTCTTTGAAAACTCTTATGGTATTCTCAAATTTTTGGGTTCCCTAACGAGGGTTATGTGGCTGGCATCATTCTGCTGAATATTGAACTCCTCTTGCATTTTTTTGATTTCAATATTGATCTCCTGTTTCATAAGAGTAAGGTCATCAAAAGGTATTTCAGGTTTGGTAAAATAAACACTACTAATCAATGCCTGGTCATTGGTAATCTCTTCCAAACGCACAGTAGAGCTAACTATTATTTCTCTTTTATTTAAAATTTCTTGTATCCTTTTTATTGCACTTTCCAATTTATCAGATGAAATATAAGGCAATAATTGAGTCTTAATTTCATTCCTAAGGAGGTTCCTTGCACTAAAATTATCCAGGATATTATCTACCAATTGTTTATTAGGCACGGTAACCAAAGATTTATTAACCGTGCGAATCCTGGTACTTCTTAGGCCAATCTTTTCAACAGTCCCGGTGGTGTCTTTCATCTGAATAGTATCCCCGGTTTTAAATGGCTTATCAAAAAAGATCACAAAAGATGCAATTAGATTTTCGAGGCTTTCTCTTGCCGCAAGTGCCATTGCAGCACCCACTATACTCAAGCCGGTAAGAAGATTTCCTATATCGAGATGAAGAGAAAATTTGAAAATAAAAAGAATACCAAATATGATAATTATTACCTTAAAAAAATCTTTAAAGAAAAACAATAACTGATGCTCACTGGGCGATGCAGTTGCTTCTGATTTATGCCTTACTACTAATGCAAGAAAATCCATGAAGCGGAGAATGAGCGAAACAATACAAGCAATGATAATAGCAACTGCTATTGCCGCCAATACACTTTTGATGGAAACATGAAAAATTGAAAATTCAAATGCGGTCGGAAAATTTAACCTGCCTAATGCGGCTATGGTAATTGAGGCCAGTAAAATTCTTTCGATAGGATTAACAATTAAATTATCCAGCACGTTTTTATCACGGGTATCCCATTTTGTTTTGCCCATTTTATAAATGAATGAACTGGCATATTTTGAAATAAATCGCTTCAACAGCAAGGCTACCATAATCGTGATTGCCACACCAATATAACTCCGCAAATCGTTATCAAAATAAACCTGGTCAAGAAAATCCATGGAAGCAAAATTAAATTATACAAAGAGTTATTGGAGAGAATAAATACCTAATCTTTTATTCTTTAATGCATAAATTTTTGAGGGAGTCATTTTTATGGAAGCACTTTTTTGCAACGCAGCCGGCAGTTTAAATTTTTGTAAATCGGGAAGAGGAGCTTCGTATTTATAAATGTTTTCATCATCAAAACCATACATGCTTTTTCCAAATACCGAAAAGTCTTTCCAATTTAAAAAAGTCAGTTTGCTTTTAAAGCTTCCATAATAATCAAAAATATAAAAACCTTTTAGTGGGTCATATAAATAAACGAATCCATCGCGGTCAATAATTTCTTTTGGCGAGGGAACAGAATCAAAAAGTTGCCTGAAATCAACTGATTCCGAAAGAAGGTTACCCGCATCATCTATCTTTTTTAATTTATTATCCTGCTCATCAAAAAGCCAGATATTATTATCATACGAAGTAGTAACGGCCTTAACTCTAAAGATATTTTTGTTACGCAGGTTAATGTTTCCAAGCACTTGCAGATATTTATCCAATAAAACAATGGTCGAAAATCCTTCATAAAATAAAATAACTTTCCACGGATTTTGAGCCTCTACATAACTCAACTTTCCATATTTGGTAACCTGGTTAAAAACGCCAACAGAATCTCCATTCTCATTATATTTTTTTAATTGGTTGTTTGTATTGATGATGTAAAGTTCACCGAGATTTCCAACAGTGAAAGATGAGATAGGATAATTCAGTTCTTTTAAAAAACGAAACAGGGAATCATTCTGGGCATTATTTTTTTGCACAAAAACAAACATGCCTAACATAAAAAAGAAAGCAAATTTTTTAAAAGGCTTCATCATGATTCATAATATTTCAATGATACTTTTTCTCCATCAAATTCAGCGTAGCTAAAATATTTTATCCAGTCGCCCAGGTTTATGTACATGCTTATATCGTTCAACCTAAATTGAATTGGCAAATGCCTGTGCCCAAAAATAAAATAATCGTAGTGCTCTTTTTGGAGCATTTCTTTACAGAAAATAATAAGCCACTCTTTGTCTTCGCCTAAAAAATGTTCGTCCTCTTTACCCGTGGCTGCCCGGCTTTTTCTGCTGAAATAATTGGCCAGCCCTATTCCCCACAAAGGATGGAGCATTCCAAAAAATGCCTGGGAGGTTTTATTTCTAAAAACTTTCTTCATAAATTTATAGCGGTGATCGCCCGGCCCCAAACCATCACCATGACCAATTAAAAATTTTTTACCACTAAAAATAAATTCCTGTGGTTCATGAAAAACTTCAATGTTCAATTCCTCTTCAAAATATCCATTCATCCACATGTCATGATTGCCCACAAAAAATTTAATAATAATACCACGGTCTGTAAGCTCGGCAAGCTTTCCTAAAATTCTAACAAACCCTTTTGGAACTACTTTTTTGTATTCATACCAAAAGTCAAAAAGATCGCCCATTATAAAAATCATTTGCGCATCTTCTTTTACTTCATCCAAAAATTGTACGATTCGCTTTTCCCTCTCTAAGCTGGCAGCATGGTTGGGTGCTCCCAGGTGAAAGTCAGAAATAAAATAAATTTTCTTTCCGGAGTTTAGTTCCATTTTGTATAATAATTATACAGCAGTTTTAAAACAATTAATTCGTTTTCAAATTCCTAAATAATTAATGTTCCCGCTCCTGTATTTGCTAAACATTTGTTTGCCGGTCAATCAGAAAAACATACACTTCTTTTGGTCCATGCACTCCAACAACGAGAGTTTTTTCAATATCCGCAGTACGGCTGGGACCTGCAGCAAATGTAATAAATGAAGGAAGTTTATCCCCATAAGTATTTTTTAAAAGCCTGATTGCATCGCGGGTATCATACACAAGCTGATCAACATACGCAATACAAATATGTACCGGCGCATAAGCACTCGCGGTACGTCCGTGTGGAAGCGCGCTACTCAACACAATGGAGCCCGTTCTTGCTACCAAATAATGGCAGGAAGTCACCGAAGCGTCGCATTGTTCGATGGAGCAACCATCGGATGCGGCAGAAACAAAACTGGATATTTCTTTCTCAGCACAATAAATATTCTTCCAGTTTTTATGAGCTATTAAAATATTGATTTGATTATTGGCGTCTTCTTCGCTCATGCAAAAAGCAAACTTCCCGAGAAGATGAGTAAACTCTTCTGCAAACAAGATTTCTAACTCTTTTGCCTGCGGATGAAAAACAGAATTACTTCCTTCACTTTTCGGAAAAGGTAAAGGCACCGGATTACTCAGTGCCTCTCTTATTTTTCTTAAAATTTTTTCTTTTGAAGAAGAAACTTTCATTTTTAATATTGTTTAAATATTGTTGTCCACCACTCCGTCGACATCCAAAATTTCATGCACCGGCGAATCGATTACTCCGTCTTTTGGATTATCGATAAAGTCCAAAGCCTTCTTGTCTTCAAACGGCCTTTTTCCTATCAGAGTTTCCACGTCACTTTGAAACAACACTTCTCTTTTTAATAATTCCTGGGCAAGAATTTCCACTTCGGCCTTCTTTTCTGTCAAGAGTTCTTTTGTTCTTACAAATGCTATCTCTATCAGTTTCCGCACTTCTTCATCTATCATTTTCCCTGTCTCTTCGCTGTATGGTTTTTGAAAAGTATTTTCCTGCGAAGGGTCATAATAACTAACGTTTCCTACTTTTTCATTCATACCATACACCGTTACCATTGAGTATGCGATTTTGGTAATTTGTTGCAAGTCATTGCTCGCACCAGTTGATATTTTTCCGAAGAAAATAGTTTCTGCTGCACGGCCACCAAGGGTCATACAAATCTGATCCATTAACTGATCTGTGTTATAAAGATATTGTTCTTTAGGAGTGTACTGCGCATATCCAAGGGCTGCGGTACCGCGTGGTACAATCGTAACCTTTAATAACGGATAGGCGTGTTCGAGAAACCAACCACAAATTGCATGACCTGCCTCGTGATAAGCAATGATTTCTTTTTCTTCTGGTAGAATGATTTTATTTCTTTTTTCCAACCCGCCAATTACACGGTCAATGGCATCCTGGAAATCACTCATGTCCACGGCGGTCTTTCCTTTTCTTGCAGCAATCAGAGCCGCTTCGTTACAAACGTTAGCAATATCGGCTCCTGCAAAACCAGGAGTTTGTTCTGCTAACTTATGTACATCTAAAGTTTCTGAAATCTTTATCGGTAACAGATGAACTTTGAAAATGGCTTCCCTTCCAACAAGGTCCGGACGGTCAATAGTAATTTGCCTGTCGAATCTTCCTGGTCTTAATAATGCGCTATCCAATACATCCGGGCGGTTAGTAGCTGCAAGTATGATGATACCGATATCAGTTCCAAAACCATCCATTTCCACCAGCAATTGATTGAGCGTATTCTCTCTCTCGTCATTACTCATCATCATATTTTTTCCACGCGCACGTCCTATCGCATCTATCTCATCTATAAAAATAATACAAGGAGCTTTTTCTCTTGCCTGCTTAAATAAATCCCTCACGCGGCTCGCACCCACACCCACAAACATTTCTACGAAGTCACTTCCACTAAGACTGAAAAACGGAACTTGTGCTTCTCCCGCCATTGCTTTTGCAAGCAAAGTTTTACCGGTTCCCGGAGGGCCAACCAATAAAGCTCCTTTGGGAATCTTACCTCCAAGCGCTGTATATTTTTTAGGATTCTTTAGAAAATCTACAATTTCCATCACCTCCACTTTTGCCTCATCAAGGCCTGCAACATCTCCAAAATTTATATTTACTCTGGTTCCTTTTTCAAATAAAGTAGCCTTAGATTTTCCAATATTAAAAATACCTCCCGGGCCGCCTGCACCGCCGCCACCGCCTACTTTCCGCATCATCATTATAAAAACCAAAGCGATTAAAAGAATAGGAAGTAGCGTACTAATGATCTGTCCAAACAGTTCTCCTTCATCATCTGGTTTGTCAGG
>JBDSHT010000174.1:0-11641 GCA_039918315.1 Ginsengibacter sp.
CCATTATCAGTATAGGCAGCAGAAATAGTAAGCACGCCATTTGTCATAACAGGCTTGTTAATAGTCGCATTTACAGCTCCTTTAGCAGGAAGTGATTTTACTTTTTTATCTAAAGAAAGTATCCACGCTACAATTTGTTTTGCGTCATTTTCTTTCAGGTCAGGATGGGCAGCCATCGGCACTTCGCCCCATGCGCCGCTACCTCCTCTAATTATTTTTTCTGCGAGATAGTCTGGCGCTTTAGGATCTTTTTGATATTTCTGTGAAACCAAATTGAAAGCGGGCCCGATTGATTTTTCGTCCACCTTGTGGCAAGCGACACAATCCAACGAAAGCATTTTAATTTTTCCATTCATCGTTTCACTAATCACCTGATGGCCTAATGCTGCAGCACCGCCGCCTTGCCCATAGTCTGCAGAAACCATCAGGTTGTTTAAATCTTTTACTTTGGAAGTATCATCTTTATCATCAATCACCACTTCATATTTTACATCCTTGCCCGGAAAATAAAAAGTCGGATTGCCATCAATTTTTATATTGACAACCGGTGCTTCATTTCCTGCATACACATTTAACGCATCACTTTTTGAAGACGCATTTTTATCATCGATCACATCTACAGAAATTGCATAGTCACCCTTTTTTGTCAAAGTATATTCAAGTTTTGGTTCGGTAGTTTTTTCCGTCTTTCCATCTCCAATATGCCACAGGTAAGATAGCTTATCATTCTCAGGATCTTTAGCTGTGACAGTAGCGATTACTTTAAAAGGCAATTCTCCCGAAGTTTTATCTACATTGATTTCACTGATTGCTGGTGCCCTGTTTCCTCCATTATAATCTATGCGAACGAGACCAGCATCTTTGTTTTTTGAAAACCATCCTGTGCCATACTCCAATACATACAGTTTACCATCGGGCCCTACTTCCATATCCGATGGATTGGCAAATTTGGTATGAAGCATGAAAGGTTCCATGTTATCAAAATTTCCTTCCGGAGTCATCGTTACCACTTTTATCCAGCCACGCATCCATTCATAAATAAATAATTTTCCATCATAATAATCAGGCAAACGTGTTTCTTTAGGATACAAAGAAGTATGATATACAGGCCCTGCCATGGCGGTTCTTCCACCACTACCTACCTGTGGAAAATCTTTTGAAACTCCATACGGATACCAGATAAACGCAGGTTGCGCCGGTGGCAATTCTACCATACCGGTATTGTTTCGGGAATTATTAATTGGTTTTGCAGGATCGAAAGCTGGTCCTGATTTGCCCGTGGCATAATCAAAAGAATGATAGGGAATGTTGTTGGCGATAAATAATGGCCATCCAAAAAAACCTGCTTTGCGTGCCTGGTTCACTTCATCATAGCCACGTGGGCCGCGGGTTTCAAGACTATCGCCGTTTGCATCAGGACCTACTTCGCCCCAATATAAAAAGCTGTTTTTCTGATCTACCGAAATGCGATATGGATTGCGATCACCCATCACATAAATCTCCGGTCTTGCCTTCGGATTGTCTTTGGCAAAAAGATTATTATCAGGGATCGCGTAAGTGCCATCGGCATTCACACGGATACGCAAAATTTTTCCACGCAGGTCATTTGTATTTCCCGGACCACGCCTTGCATCGTATTGCTCATGTCCCGGACGGTCATCTAAAGGAGCAAAACCATTGCTCACAAATGGTTGATTGGCTTCATCAAACGGTGTAGAATTATCACCGGTTGACAAATACAATAAACCATCTTTTCCGAAGGCGATAGAGCCGCCCGTGTGACAGCAGATTCCTCTTTGAGAATAAAATTGTAAAACGATTTTCTCCGATGCAATATCAATGGTATCATTTTTAAAAGTAAAACGTGACAAGCGATTCACCGACGTATCCGCCGGACTGTAATACATATAGATGTAATTATTCTTCGCGAAGTCGGGATCTTTTTGAATACCCAGCAGACCTTCTTCCGCATTCACTCCTGGTACATCTGTGCGCCAATACACATTCAGGAAACCAACCTGCTTTGTTTTCTTAGTTTCGTTTTTATACATCAATATTTCACCACGGCGCTGCGCCACCAACACATCAAGATTGGGAAGTATGGTCATTTCTGTTGGTTCAAAAAAAGTTCCTTCCACCAATTTTGTAGCGGTAAATCGGTCTTCATCGGGGGCTAGTGGTGTCTTAGCTTTTGAATAGTTCAGTTCTTTATTATCGCCAATAGCATATTTAATTCCACCCAACAAATGTTTTAGAAAATTAGGCTCTGTATAAGATTCATCTGTGTGCCCTAATTCTGTGTACCATGATCTGCCACCATCAAAATCGTGATACCATGCCACAGGATGCTTATCGCCATTGGTGCCTCCTTCATAACTTTTTTCATCAAGGTTTAATAAAACGTGTATATCAGGATTAATGTTTTTAAAATTGTACCATTCATCTTTTCTTACCCACGGATCCGGAAGATGTTTCGTAGAAGGGTCATTCTTGTCAACCACTTGAATCGATGCTTCCTGTTGTCGAGGGTGATTACTGAAATTAGCACCAACCAAACGTGTGTACCAACCCCAATGATATCCCGCATCAGTTGCCGCATGCACACCTACAAAACCGCCGCCTGCCTGAATGTATCTTTCAAAAGCATTTTTTTGGTAATTGTCAAAAAGGATATCGTCGTTATCTGTGTTGCTCAGGAACAGAACCGCTGCATATTTTTTTAAAGAATCTTCTGTAAACATGGAAGCATCCGAAGTGGTATCCACATCAAAACCATTTTCACTACCCAACTTCATAATGGCTGCAGCACCTAACGGTATTGATTCATGTGCGAAGCCGGCTGTTTTGGTAAACACTAATACTTTTGGATTCCCTGAGCGTTTGTTACAACTGCTGAAAATGAAAAGACAAGAGAAAACGGAAAAGACCAGGGCGTATTTTTTCATGTATTGAATTTGTAAATTAATTGTACTTGAGATAATTATTAAAAGTTGAAAATAATGTTTTTTAAGAAAAGAATGAAGTGTGAATTTATGAAGGTGGTTTTTTGGTGGGTGGGTGGTTACATTACCAACCGGTTGAAACCCGTTGAGACATATCGAAACAATTCTAAAGTGGTTCTGGGTATCCCTCAATATGTTCTTGTTAACCCAGAGGGGAAAATTATAAATTATAATTGTCCGCATCCCTCTAATCCTGAACTAAAAATTTTATTGAATAATTTATTGAAAGTGCAGAAATAGTTACCAAAATATTCAGAAAGGGTTTTATGAAAATTGAATATTTTTTTTGCTGAATAATTTGAAAATGTAGTTAAGACGTGAAGGCGCGTAATCTGAAGAAAATAGTACTATTAATACCATCTGTTTATGCTATTCGCTAAGTATTATTTCAACTTCAGTTTTAAGGATTGGCAAATGAGAGGAAACAATTGACCAAATTATATCATCCGAAACGGAATCATATCCATGAATAATACGATTTCTTGTGTCGACAATTCTTCTTGCATTTGAAAGTTGAATTGATTTGTCTCTTAAAAGAATTCGATTAATAGCCTCTCCAATTATTTCAATATTTCTTTCAACTGCCCTTCTTGTACGCAGGTCATTTTGATACGAGCTAAATTCTTTTGTGGTATCAATAAAGAAGCTATCTATCTCATTTATCGCATTTAAAATATCATAAAGCCAGGCTTTTATTTCAATGTCCATAAATAAGTCGTCTTTGCTGATGTAAATTTTTTCTGAAGTATGGATTTTTGATAGCTTTTTCTTCTAATAAATCTATGGAACGATTCAATAATTTCTGCAACGAAAATTTAAGACCAAAATAATTGTCTGCATAATCTGATACATCCATTTGCACAAAATCAACAACTAAATCAATATCACTCTCTGAATTAAATTCATTCGTTAAAACAGAACCAAAGGCATAAAGCTCCTTCACCTTGTGTTCTAAACAAAGTTTCTTAATGCCATTAATATGTGGTTCTAATACAGTCATCAATAAATAGTAAGCAAATCTAATAAAAATTGTCACAATGGGTAATGAATATGACTTTAACGCTTTTCAGAATATCAGCGATTATGTATTTTCCAAGTGCCCGTAACCAAAATCTTTAATAACCAAATAAAACCTGTGGTGGAAACATTCAGTAATTCTGATACTATGGCTTGTTGTAATAAATTTGCAAAGGGATGATTAATAAAAATTTTCAAAATGCAGAACAAACTCAAAATACATACTACCAATTACTTTGAAACTTTCATAGAAGTGGCAGAAGATACAAAAGTGGTTAACGGCACAAAGCCAATTTCAAAAAGAGATAAAAAATCTGTTGCTGAAATGCAATTTGATTTGATCAATAAGCATCCATACACATACACTTCAGACGACATTCTTTTCCACGTGTATGCAGAAAAAAATGATGTGACAAAAAATGAATACCAGCAAGCGAGAGAAGCATTCTTCTCCAAGAGGCAGCCTTGCTTATGTGCATCGCCTTTGACGAAAACTTATGGCTTTGGAATTCATTTTGATAGTAAAGGAAAAGCTGCTCTTTATGGAATGGAGACAGAAGATTATCAGAAGTTTTTGGAAGACGAAAAAATCAAAAAGGTAAAGGCAATGCGTACGCATAAGAAGTGAGAGGAAGACCATTTCTGTGATTATTACGGTAGACTTAATTGACAAAAAAACTTTAAACATTGTCTTAAAAACAATGGCTTGATATGCACTGAGCCTGCGGCTCTCACTTTATTTTGTACTGTTTATTTCAACGGGTTGAAACCCGTTGTTACAAGATCTACCGATGCTACGCATCTTCACTGGTCCATGTGTTAATGCTATTATAGAAGCGCAGTGCCGCAGTTTTGAAAATATTCTTTAGTGCCGATATTAAGTAGTTGAAACCTGCCGTACGTGCGGCATTACAAATTGAACCGATGCTACCCATCTTCACTGTTGCGCAGTTTTTCCGCATTTAATAAAAGTATTGTGATACTTTTATTAATATTCAATCTAACTTTGTATCCTAAAATATTTTATTATGGAAATGAATGAAGTGTATTGTTGTGACAAGTACAAAGTGTTGAGTGTTACTTTAAATGTTGGTGAAAAAATGCCACTGCATGAAGCCACCTCTGATGCGTTTTTAGTTTGCAGGAAAGGAAAAGGAAGAATCACTTTTTCAGACAGAATCGTTGATCTGTCGCAGGGCGAAACATTATTGATAAAAGCACACGAACAACACAAGATGGAAATTTTAGAAGATTTCTGCTCATGCATTACTTTGGAAAATGATGGTAGAATCAATTTCTTAAAACAAGAGATTAGCGAAGTTGCTATGGCATAAATAACGAAATCATTTGTTTTGCCCGGGTGTTTCAATTCCCAGGTTTCGTAGCTTTACGAATCCTCTTCAAGATGATTATATTGAAGCAGGTATTCTAAAAAAGCTATCATGAAAATTGATCCGATAATTGCAGTAAAAGATGTTGATGCCAGTGCCAATTGGTATCAGAAAGTTTTTGGATTCAGACGAAAACATGGCGGGGATAATTTTGCCGTGTTAGTCGCAGAAAACGATGAAATTGTTTTGTGTCTTCATAAATGGGGAGATCATCATCATCCTTCCATGATAGTTCCAAACACAACTCCCGGCAATGGACTCATCCTGTATTTCAAGACAAATAATATGGGTGCAATAAGAGAAAATATTGACAAGGTTGATCTTGTTTTGGAAGAAGACGTCCATGAAAATACGAACTCATTAAAAAAAGAATTTTCACTTCGAGATCCTGATGGATATTATTTAACCATAACTGAATATCATGAGTATGAGGGGTAAGGAAAAAGTATGAACCTACTGTGAGTTTATGTTTTGCTATAATAGTAAGAGAACCTTCAACTCCAATTATTGCACCGCTAGCAAAAAGATTTTTCGATACCCATTTGTGAATAAAGTAACCCGAAAAATTAAAAACAAAAAAATCCCGCTGCTTTTGGCAACGGGATTTAAAAAATATAAAGAAATCAATTATGCACTTTCTTCAGTAGAAGTTTCAGATGCATCTTCTGCTTTCTCTTCTGATTCCTTTTCTTCAGAAACCTTCTTCTTTTTTGCAGGTGCTTTTTTAACCGCTGCAACTTCTTCAACAGGAGCTTCAGCTTTCACTTCAGGTTCTTTCACTTCGGGCTCTTTTACCTCTGGTACTTTTACCTCAGGCTCTTTCACTTCAGGCTCTTTCACTTCGGGTTCTTTCACTTCAGGTTTTTTTACCTCCGGCTCTTTAACTTCCTCAGCAGTTTTAGCTACAGGAGCGGTTTCAGTTTTTGAAGTTTCGGCGGCTGAATCGCTGTCCATTTTCTTTTTCAGATCAGCAAGAACACCTAAATCACCCAAAGTAGTTTTTTCAACTTTGCTCTGGATAGTTTTTACTGCCTTCTTGGTGGACTCAGCGTCAGCTCTTTTCTCTTTCAACTGAGCATTAAATTCTTCTGCTTTTTCTTTTTCCCAAATGCGACTGTGGCTAAGAATTATCTTTTTATCATTACGGTCAAATTCAATAACCATGAATGTAGCGATCTCATCAATGCCTACCACTTTCTCATCTTCACGGCGAAGATGACGTGCCGGAGCAAATCCTTCTAAGCCATAAGGAAGTTGAACGGTAGCGCCTTTATCATCCTTACGGGTTACTGTTCCTTCGTGAGTACTTCCAACAGGGAAAGTTTCTTCCAATGAATTCCATGGATCTTCTTCAATTTGTTTGTGACCCAATTGTAACTTACGATTTTCTTTATCGATACTCATGATGATCACATCTATTTCTTCACCAACTTTCGTGTATTCATTAGGGTTATTGAAGCGCTTCAACCAGCTCAAATCACTGATGTGAATCATACCGCCAATTCCTGGTGACAATTCAACAAATACTCCGTAAGGGGTAATGTTTTTAACCAAACCTTTGTGCTTGCTTCCTTCAGGATATTGAGCCTCGATAGTGTGCCATGGATCTTCTGTCATTTGTTTGATAGAAAGACTCATCTTACGATCTTCTTTGCTAAGTGTTACCACTTTAGATTCGTACTCATCTCCCAACTTAAAGAATTCTTTTGCATTGATTGGCGTGTTTGCCCATGTAATTTCACTTACGTGAACAAGCCCTTCAACACCAGGGAATATTTCAAGGAACGCACCGTAATCTTCGATGTTCACCACTTTTCCTTTTACTATTTCACCTTCCTTAATTGTTTCTGGTAGCGTATCCCATGGATGAGGAGTCAATTGTTTCAATCCAAGACTGATACGTTTTTTATCATCATCAAAATCAAGAACTACGACGTTAAGTTTCTGATCCAGTTTCAATACTTCACTTGGATGATTGATACGTCCCCAACTGATGTCAGTGATGTACAACAATCCGTCTAGGCCACCAAGGTCAAGGAATGCACCAAAGTCAGTGATGTTTTTGATTGTTCCTTCCAATACCTGGCCTTTCTCCAATTTACCAATAATCTCAGCACGCTGTTGCTCGATATCACTTTCAATAAGTGCTTTGTGAGAAACAACTGCATTCTTAATGGTCTCATTAATTTTAACCACTTTGAACTCCATTGTCTTACCTACAAACTGATCGTAATCAGTTACAGGCTTCACATCTATTTGTGAACCCGGAAGGAAAGTTTCCATTCCAAATACGTCCACAATAAGTCCACCTTTTGTTTTGCTGGTAACCAAACCTGTAACAATTTCGCCGGTTTTATGCATTTCCACAATTTTCTCCCAGGCACGTGTAGTACGGGCTTGCTTGCGGCTAAGGTGAAGATTACCGTCTTTGTCTTCTTTTTCGGCTACCATCACTTCTACTTCATCACCAATTTTTAAATTGGGAGTGTCGCGGAATTCATTCAAGCCAACGAGACCATCACTTTTAAAACCAATATTGATGACAACATCTGTTTTAGTCAGAGCGACTACAGTGCCTGTCACCATTTCATTGTCATTGATTTGCTTAAAGGTTTTATCATAAACCTCATCATACTTTTCTCTTTCTGATTTGTTGTAGGATGTAACATTTCTCTTGTCAACATTCCAATCAAAATCATCATGAGCAGAAGCTAAGGCCGCTTCCTGAATTTCCACATCTGTTTGTTGTGGTTCAGTAGCCGCTTGTGTAGATTCAGTGTCTGGAAAATCTGGAAAGGAAACTCCTTCAATACCACCTTGTGGCATGTCGCTCACAGATAATTCCTGTTCTACGGGTTTTGATTCTTCGTTATTTGTATCCATTTTATTTCAGCAGGTAGCTTTGTTGTTGCTGTATCCCTGTTTATCAAGGACCCTGCTCATCAGCATTTGGTTTAAAAATAAAAATTTCCCATCTCTTTTTTGGGATTGCAAAAGTACAGTATTTAGTGGTAAAAAGTATCGTGATTTAGGGGAAATTTCGAGCTTCATATGGAGGCTTCCAGGTTGGAAAGTCCTTTAATTGTAAAATTATTTTTATTCCTAATTGAGTATGATTTGAAAAAAATCAATGAGTGAGTATTAAATTGCAACAAATCACCAGCGTTAAAAAAGTAATAATGAATAGTTGGGTCAAAAGTTTGCAGCATACTAAAATTGTCAAATCCGTTGTGTACTTTATAGTAGGTGTGGTCAGTTACCCGGGGCTTGCTATCGTAAACAAATTAAAGATCAGTGGTACAGAAGTGTTGAAGGATATGCCTAAAAGGAATGTTTTATTTGTGAGTAATCACCAAACTTATTTTGCGGATGTGATTACTTTTCTTCATATTTTTTGTGCAGTGAAATGGGGGAAGATGAATAGGTTAGGAGTACCGTATTATTTGCTCAATCCATTTACGAGGGTATATTATGTGGCTGCCGCCGAAACAATGAAAAGTAGCTGGCTCAGCCGATTATTTACATGGGCCGGAGCCATTACAGTAAAGCGCACCTGGCGCAAAGAAGGTACCGAAGTTAGGCGTGGACTGGATCCTGGCGACACCCGGAAAATTTCAAAAGCATTAGAAAATAACTGGGTCATTACTTTCCCGCAGGGAACCACCAAGCCATTTGCACCTGGCAGAAAAGGAACGGCTTTTATTATCAAGCATCATAAACCGGTTGTAATTCCGGTTGTCATTAATGGATTTTGGAGGGCATTTTCCAAAAAAGGATTGAGTTTTAAAAAGAAGGGTTCTCTGTTAACCGTACAATTTAAAGAGCCTCTACAATTTACTGATGACGAGAGTATCGATTCAATTCTTGAAAAAGTAATGGATGCAATTGAACAGAGTAAGAAGTATATGCTTAAGGGCAGGCATCACTTAATGGAGCCAAAGAGTCTATAGTATCTGATTAAAATGAACAATTATTCTTTCCCTATGAACAACGCTTTCAACTCAGAAGCATCTTCCGTTTTCATCTTTCCCCCCAGCACTAATCTCAACTGCCGACGTCGTAAAGCACTTATATAAAGTTCTTTTTCCACGTCTGTTTCTGCAATAAGCTCCGGTACTTCTCTTGGCTTTCCTTTGGCGTCTAGCGCAACAAAAGTGTAATAAGCTTCGTTACTTTTATAGCGGTTCTGTTGAATAATATCTTCTCCCCACACCATTAAATGAACCTCCATGCTGGTAGTAAATGCGCGGGTAATTTTAGCTTCAATGTGCACTACATTTCCCAAACCTATCGGGCTCGTAAAAGAAATATTATCAACGGAAGCTGTCACCACAGACCCATTGCAATGCTTGGCTGCTGCTAATGCAGAGGCGATGTCCATCCAATACATCAGGCGGCCACCCATTAAATTTCCAAATGTATTGGTATCGTTTGGTAATACCAGTTCTGTCATGATGATAGTGCTATCGGAAGGTTTTTTTGAATCCATTTTTAAAAATTTTCGCAAAGATAATCTTCTAAATTTTTTTATGGTTCACAATTAAATGATGAAAATTTATTTCAACATAATATTAAGAAGGATAGTCGGTACAAGGGTTGGATAGAAGGATATAATTGTCTTTTTTTTTACGAAAATGATGGGTCGAAAATTTTTTATTTTTGGTTATCTCTGTTTGATTTCTGAATTTCGATTTCCAAAAATCGCTAAATGAATATCTCTTTTGAAAATACCGAAAATGCATTTGCTTATAAATCTGACAAAGAACTTGGTAAAGCAAAATTTCTCTTTTCATCGATGGGTATTGACTGGTTAGTTAACTTAGGATTGAAGATTACTCCGTGGGCATTAAAAATTGGTTTGCCCGTAAAAGGTGTTATCAGGAGTACCATTTTTAGCCAGTTTGTAGGCGGCGAAACTTTGGAAGAAACCGGAAAAGTTGCAGAGAAGTTGAATAAATTTAATGTACAGGTAATCTTGGATTATGGTGTAGAGGGAAAGGAGGGCGAAGACAATTATGATCATGCCATGCGTGAGTTTATAAAAGTAATTGAATACGCAGCCACGCAGCCTAACATACCTTATATGAGTGTGAAGATGACAGGTTTTGCAAGGTTTGGTTTGCTGCAAAAATTGGATGAAGCGTCTAATTACCAGGATATCATTGAAGGAAAAGTGGCTTTAGATTTTTTAAGTGCTGATGAAAAATTGGAATGGCAAAGAGTGATAGACAGGCTCGATGAAATTTGTGCAACCGCCCGTGATAAAAATATTGGTGTGCTCATCGATGCTGAAGAAACCTGGATACAGGATCCTGTGGATGCACTCACTACCATGATGATGCGAAAATACAATTCCGGAAAAGCAGTAGTCTATAACACTGCACAACTTTATCGTAACGATCGCCTTCAATTTTTGAAAGATACTAACGGATATGCTCAGCAGAATAATTACATCACCGGTATGAAACTCGTACGCGGTGCCTACATGGAAAAGGAGAGGGAGAGAGCTCAGGAAAATAATTATCCTTCTCCCATTAATGTTGACAAAGAATCAACAGATAAGGAATACAATGGAGCCCTTGAATATTGTCTGAACCCCGAAAATAATATGTTTACAGTGGTGGGTTCTCACAATGAATATAGTAATTTGTATGCAACAGAATTAATGCAGAAATATGGCCTGGAACTAAATTCCAAAAGAGTTCATTTTTCTCAGCTCTTTGGCATGAGCGATAATATTACATTCAATCTTGCCAAGGCAGGATGCAATGTCAGCAAGTATCTTCCCTTTGGTCCCATCAATGACGTAATCCCTTACCTCATGCGTAGAGCGCAGGAAAATTCTTCCGTAAGTGGTCAGACAGGAAGAGAACTATTATTGATAAAAAAAGAATTGGAAAGGCGGAAAGCATAGATATAATATTGCTCAGCATACGTCAATACCTACACTGGTTTCATTATCTTCCCATTTCAAAAATTTTTTTTTATGAAAAAAAGTATCGCTTCTTTTTTTGTTTTTTTATTATTCGTAAGTACGGCAATTGCACAAGTTGATCCGGCATGGAAAAGTGTATTTGAAAAAATAAATACTGAAGTGCAAACCAATTCCAAAGCATACCAAACTCTTGGAGATGCTATTGAAAAAATTGGACATAGACTCACAGGTTCTCCTAATGGAAAGAAGGCGGAAGAATATGCTTTTAATCTTTTAAAATCTTATGGCTACCAGGT
>JBDSHT010000175.1:0-3055 GCA_039918315.1 Ginsengibacter sp.
TTTTAATAATTGTGTTAAATAGTTGAAGTCCAAAAAGTAGCAATGCGTTGTGATACTATCTTTGAAACAGAAAATAAAAATTCGGATTAAAAAAACTGAAACCATTAACTATAACGGGGCCCATGAAATATTTTTACACATCTATTATTTTCATTTTATTTTATTCAAGTTCGTATTCTCAAAAATTTGCCACCTCGATAGATGTGCAGGTTTCTGTTCCACAAATGGAATATGCAGAAACCAATCCCAAAGTAGGTTATGGGCTGCGGGCTAATTTTCTGTATAAACCAGGTGTTGATATTCCGATTCAATTGGGAGTTGAATTTGGTATGCAGGAAAAAGGTAGAAGGTCGAAGAGTTTTTACGGCGATGTGTTTGGATTCACAGATGAGTTTAGAATTTCGGCTACCAATAATATTTTTTCTCTGATGGTGATGACTCGTTTTCAGCCTACAAAATTGGGTAAAGTAAAGCCGTTCATTGACCTTACTGCAGGATGGAATGTGTTTTTTTCGACGGTGGAAGTGGAAAGGCTAACTTATTACAGTCCTTATAATTCTTCACAATCCAATTCCAGCAAAGCGCACTGGGCACTGGCTTACGGCGCTGCAGGTGGTGTTGATATTCCACTTAACAAAAGCGATGATGTGGGTCTTGAATTAAAAGTTGCTTATCTGATCGGAAATCATAGCCAATACCTCACTGATCCCTATATTGACAATGAAGGAAGTGTTTCATTTGTTGAGAAAAACTCCAGAACCAATATGCTCATCCCGCAAGCAGGTGTCAGGATTAATATAAAATAAATCGAGGGTTATTAAAATCGGCACAGGATTTTTATCGCTGATCGGTTACCTCTACAGGTATAGAATTCAAACGGATTATCCGCACGAAATGCAGTCCTTTCATGATTTGAAATGTGCCATCTATTTCATACCATTTTTTTGCGAAGTTTGGATCAGTCCCTTTGAAATGATGATTGTTTTGAAACAATTCACCCATCAAAAATATTCCCCATGGTGTCGTATTTTTAGAATGGTCGCCATTATCAAAATTGGAATAACCCAATTTATGTCCGAACCAATTTACCACAGCACCTTGAATGGGACCCATTAAAAAATGAATGGGAAGCAATAAGAACCACCAATAATTGGGAGCGAAAATTATGTAAAATGTAACATAAAGAAGAGCAAAGAAAAGGCGTGTAATGTTGTGGTGGCCAAGTTTGTCAAGTTTAGTCCACACTGGCAGATATTCTTTGGTAAACTGCTCATCAGGCAAATCTTTCCCCGACAGAAAACCCTGGTAAATTTTTGCGGTATGGATCATCATATCCCAAATGTCTTTGAAAAAATGGGGCGAATGAGGATCCTTCTCAGTATCGCTATACGCATGATGCATACGGTGCATTACGGCATAAGCCCTTGGCACCAGAAATGATGAGCCTTGCGTAAGCCAGGTCATTACATAAAAAGCCTTTTCCCAGTTTTTGGAAGTGGTGTACATTTTATGCGACGCAAAACGATGCAGGAAAAATGAGTGAAAAAACAAAGAAAAAAACCAATGGCAAAAAAAGAATATAAGGATGGCAATCATTAAATAAAAAATCGTTTTATAAAAACTGCAAGTTACATTTTATGAACGATTAAAAATTTTGAAGGTTTAAAAATTGGGCTAATTTTTCCCTTTATTGTGCTAATTTAACTTTTCGCAATTCCAATAAGTTAAGACTGTTAGGTGTGAAACCCTTTACTGACGGCTGTACCAACCGGATGACCATGTCATACCATAAAGGAACGACCGGTGCATCTTTAATCATTAACTGATCTGCCTCACGGTAAATTTTCCATCTAATAGAATCATTTTTTTCAGAAAGTGCTTGTTCATATAATCTGTCAAATGCCGGATTTTGGTAGCGCGTATAATTGGGCGGTGCCGGGTTTTTGCCGTAAAAAACACTTAAAAAATTTTCCGCATCCGGGTAATCGCCTATCCAACTCCCACGAAAAAATAAAGCTTCTGACTTTGCAGTTTGTTCCAGCAGGAGACTTTTTTGTACGATTTCCACATTTACTTTTATTCCGATTTGTTGCAATTCGTTGGCAATATAACTTGCCAGATCACCGTAAATAGGAACTGTTAATAATTTAATGGGAGCCAGTCCTTTACCATTTGGATATCCAGCTTCCTTTAAAAGTTGCAGAGATTTTGTTGGATCAAAATGATATCCTTTCACAGCGGATGAATCAAAAGAAGGGAAACCTGCCGGTATAAATCCGCTCTCAGCCGGCGTGCCTATTGAATTGCGGATGTACATCATCATCTTTTGTCTGTTGAATCCGTAGTTGATTGCCTGCCTTATTCTTACATCGCGAAGTGGCGAATTTTTAACTACGGGTAATGAAGTGTCTTGTAAAATTCCGAGATACTCTGTGGTGAGATATGGATGCTTTACCAACACAATTTTTCCTTTCCATTGCTCACGAAGATCACCGCTTTTTGTGATGACCTCATCTTTAAAAGAAGGATCAATGTCATTAATAAATTCCAAACGTTTTTGTTGAAACTCTAAAAATTCAGTGGCCTTATTATCAAGAAAAGAAACCTTAATTCCATCGAGGTAGGGTAGTGAAATTCCGTTGCTGTCTTTTTCAAAATAATGAGAATTTTTTTTCATCACGAGTGCTTGCCCTTCTTCCCAGGCTACATATTGAAATGGCCCTGTGCCACACGGATTTCGCCGAAAATCTTTGCCATATTTTTCGACTACTTCCTTTGGGACTATGGAACAATATTGCATGCTCATGACACCCAGTATGGGATGAAATGGCCGAAGTAGTTTTAATTTGAAAGTAGTATCATCTAATGCTATGAAAGGTTCTAAAGAGTCAACCCTGTCATTGAATATCCATGCACCGCTGCTTGCAGTATTTTTATCAAGTATTCTTTCAAAACTGTATACTATATCATGGGCAGTCATCTTTCGACCTTTGCCATTTTCAAAGGCAACATTGTCGTGGAAAAAAACATCGTCACGTAAATGAAATATGAATTC
>JBDSHT010000176.1:0-19157 GCA_039918315.1 Ginsengibacter sp.
AGTGGCAGACATCATGTATCCTGAATATATATCGCCAATAAGGTTTTGCTCCAATTGGTAAACCCAATCGGTATAACTCATGATATTCTGTTGGGCCTGCTTCATTGGTTCCCCAAGATTTTGATAATCCGCTGCAATTTGCTTTTCGCTGAGCCCGATAGGATTTGTGTTGTATTCTTTAAAATTTTTGGTGCAACTGCAGAGTAGTAATAAAACGGCAGCAGTACAAAAATTTAGAATTGAACTATTTAACTTTGTCATAATTATTTTTTTTATTTTGTATTAAAAACCAAGTTTTACTGATACTCCCAAGCTCCTGGTAGCAGGATTACCAAATGTTTCAATTCCCTGCATACCGTTAGAGGTTGACATTGAAGTTTCCGGATCAAAAGGTGCCTTTCTGGTTATAAAGAAAAGATTCCTGCCAATCAGCGATATATTAAAACTTTTCATCCATGTAGCGGTTACCGGAATGTTATAACCAATTGATAATTCTCTTAAGCGAATATTGGTAGCATCATACATATAATATTCCCCAATTCCTGCACGTCCTCCTACAGTTGTAAAAAATACTCTCGGATCAATACTGTTTACTTTGGTTCCATCTTGATGTACGGCATTAATCTTTACTCCACCTGCGTCACGTGCATCACCAGAGGCTTTGCTAGTTCCCTCAATATCTAACACTGATGAAGTAGTGCTCATTACTTTACCACCAAAACGTCCGTCAAACAGAAAATTAACTTTGATATTATTAAAGACAAAGCTATTACTCCAGCCTAATGTGAATTTTGGATTTGGGTTACCCAAAAGTTTCAAATCTGTATTTCCTACCTCTGAGTTGGGGTCATTCCCTTTTTCCGGCGCTCCCGAATTATCCACTATTATAGCTCCATTTGCATCCCTGTTGAAAAAATGTCCATAAATATCACCCCATGAGCCACCTTCTTTAATATAGGATGAAAACATATTGTCCCCAATATCTGAAATGACAAAATATTTCTGTGTTACTCCTAAATCGGCATCAGCAATCTTAACTACCCTGTTTTTATTGAATGCGTAATTGATCGTCGATGTCCAGCTAATTGTTTGGGTTTTTATAGGGGTAGCAAAAACTGAAAGTTCAACACCATTATTTTTTATATCTCCTGAATTCAAATACCAGGTACTGAGATTACCGGTACTGCCAGCCGAAACAGGGATTTCCATATATTGGCGAAAATTATTGTTGATATAATACGTGAAATCGAATCCAAATTTATTATTCACAAAATTCCATTCTGTTCCTACTTCAAATGAACGATTGTCTTCTGGTTTTAGATATGTACCCGGCTTAGGACCTTTTGTATTTGCCCTAGAGCCCTGCTGATTATCTATATAATATGCAACAGGATTTGTTGCATAAGAGGGTACGTCATTTCCCACCTTAGCATAAGACACTCTCACTTTGCTGTAGGTAATTGCTTCAGGCATTTTAAAAATATCACTCAACATACCTGTAATACCTGCTGAATAATAAAAGTATCCTTTCTTTTCCACCGGAGTATAGGCAAGAGATGAAGACCAGTCGTTTCGCCCGGTTAGATCAAGGAATAAATAATCTCGCAGGTTAAATTGTACTGTTCCAAAAACAGCCTGCGTCTGATCGTGACCTCGACCTTCGCTAACTGATAATGAAGATGGCAAAATATTTACAAGGTTAAATACATTGGCAAACCGTAAACCATCACCACCGTACAAAGTTCCAAATTGATTATAAAGTCCTTGTCCATCTTTGATACTGGCTCCTACAGTAGCCTGCAGCGTCAAATCATTTGATAATTTCCTGTCTGCATTCAAGATGAAGTCGCCATAAAATTGTGTGTTAATAGTTCGTAAAAAATCGTATGACCCATTTTTACCCGTTATGGTAACCGAGGTAGTTGCAAAACTGCTATAGTTAATATCATTAATAGACTTATCTATATTTCCTCTTGTCTGAAGATTCAGCCAATCATTGATCTTGAAATTCAAAGAAAAGTTACTGTAAATCCTATCCAATATATTGTTGCTAGAATTACGTTTCAATAACCAGTAGGGATTTTGTTGGCTACCCTGCCCGCCGCCGCTGAAACTTCCGGGATATACTACTGAACTGTCATAATTAGCATTCCACCAGTTTTGAACATCAATGTTACGGACACTTGAATACACCTTATAACCATTTTTAAACTTATCAAAGTTTAACCCTCGAGGAAATTCATACAACCCTGAGAGTGCATTATTATACAAACCACTGACAGGGCGATTGTGAGAATTTTCATGCATATACATTACATTCACATCCGCCTTCAAACGACCATTGAAAAAATCTGTGGTCTGATGAAAAGTGATGTTATGCTTATTTAAGCTTGCTGTAGGAATGATTCCCTTGTTATCAGTGTATGAATAGGAAAAATAAGATTGCGATTTTTCGGTGCCGCCAGTCAACGATACAGTATTGAAAGACGTAATACCGGTTTGGAAAAACGGAGTCACATGATCAGATGCATTCACAACTCCTCCCCAGCTATCTTGGCTACCTGGATTGCCTGCAGAAGGTTTAACGGTTTGTCCGTATTTGAATTGCAGCGGTTGGATGAAAATTGGCTTATCAATAGTAAGGTCAGATGAAACATTAACTCTAGTTGATCCAGCTTTACCTTTTTTGGTATTAATTATAATTACGCCATTGGATGCCTGGCTTCCGTACAAAGCTGCCGCAGAAGCTCCTTTTAATACAGTCATATCCTGTATATCTTCCGGATTCAGATTTGAAATTCCGTCACCACCATCCATTCCGGCAGAACCCACCACTCCGTATCCCCATATACTACCCGGCTGCCCAGGGTTTGAATTACTCATTGGAACCCCATCAATTACATACAACGGTTGATTCTCTCGTGTAGATTTATTTCCTCTTATCACTACTCTTACAGAACCACCGATGCCCGAACTGCTGCGGGAAATAGTTACTCCTGCCACTCTTCCAGACAAATTATTTATAAGATTGGCATCCTTTACATCGTTAAGTGCTGCGTTATCAACTGTCTGTACCGAATAGGTCAAAGACTTTTTCTGACGACGGATGCCAAGAGCTGTCACAACAACATTACTTAAATCAGAAAATTCAAGGATCATTGTCACATTAATAACTTTTTTACCAGCAATTGAAATTTGTTGTGTTTTATATCCTACTGAAGAAAAAACAAGCACCCCACTTTTATCGGGAACACTCATTTTAAAATATCCTTTTTCATCAGTATTTACGGCATTTTTACTATTTTTTAATAGCACAGTTACCCCCTGTAAAGGTTCATTTGTTTCATCAACAACCTGACCTGTTAATTCAATCGCCGGAGGAGGCTCACTAATGGAATTTTGCTCTGACTGAACGATTTCAGTTTTTTGCTTCACCACTATCCTTTTATCGATTATAGAAAAAGTAAATGGATCGTTGCGAAAACAAATAGCAAGAACCTCAGATACAGGCATGTTAGTTACATCTAATGAGACTTTATTCTTTTTTTCGAGCATGACCTCATCCAAAAAAATATCTAATCCGGTTTGCCTTTGTATTTCCTTGAATACGTTCTTTAAAGCCGTATTCTTTACCTTTAATGTAAGCGTCTGACCTTCACTTCGAGCAGATACTTGCAAACAGGCAGCTAATAATAAAATGGCAGTTAGTTTCATACCCTTTTTCAATTGAGAAATTAATCTGCCCCTGCAGCTAGCGGGGCGATCAATAGTAATTAATTGCATAACTTTACAATGTTTGGTGATTTAATAAATGATTCCTTAACCGTTTTGTTTATTTACACTAGTCTTGCCGCTTCGTCTTGACCACGGGCGGCTTTTTTATTTTTTATTTAAGTCTTCTTCTTTATTTAAAAGAAATCTGCCCTGAAACAACATATAATTTCCTCCCTTCAGCTCTGAATTTTATATTATTACCTTTCAGCATTTGCAATCCATCCATTAGCTTATTTCTTCGTTTTATAATATCAGAAAATTTCCAGTCTTTATAATGTCTTTAATAATAGACAATTTCTATTTAATAAGCAGTTCTCTTACTAAAGACAATAGGAACGTGAAAAATGGGGGAAGGTGAAAAAAAGAATTTTTAGTACTTGCAGACCAAAATGTTCACAGCGACTGTCAGCTTTAGCAATACATATTTTGAAAAAGCCGACACTGCAACCAGAATGCGAGTTTTGACAGTCCCCTTTCCAATATGTAATTGATCTGCTAATTGCCGAACGCCATGCATCTGTTGCCATTGCATTAAAATGTGAATCTATTACCGGCAGCCACTTGTTATTTCGGTTTTTCTTCATTGTAGATATCAGGGGTCATTGTTATTAGAAGTCATTAGAAAATAAATATCGTAAAAATAAGAACACGAATTGACCTAAACTTTCCAGTACCGCTTTAGTTATTTTAATAGACTTTCAAATCTCTTAGATATTGCATAATATTCAAGTTTTATAAAATCAAATAGCAATCACGCATATTTTTTTTCTGAAAATCATTTATCACTTACTGTTACATGTCAATAAAAAGATACCGCGAAATTGTTTCTACGCTTCTGGAAATAAAGGATTATGGATGCTAATCAAATCAATACGTGTACTTCCATTTTCAGTTATACGACCCATAAAATAAATCTTTCCATCTAAACCCACAGCAATTGAATTTACATACAACGGACTTTCACCATTATTAAAAAGAATGGAACCATAGTCTTGATATTTATGGTCAATTAAATCATAAGTTACAAGATGCAAATGCTCAAGCCCTTTTGCCTCACCTTTGACTGAATTCAATTTCCCTATGACTCTCATGCCATTTTCATACATCGGAGCACCGGTAAGATAAAAAATAGTTCGCTGATCAGGACCCAGCGCAAAACCAAGATAGCCATAAGTGAATTGGTCATACATACCACTCCTTTGTGACGGAATAGAAGTAAGCCTTGTTATTAAATCAATCTTATTATCATGGGTAGTAAACCGAAAAAGATATCCGGAGTTACCATGTACACCATAAAAACACTTGTGGGGCGCGTACCAGAATATCTGTCGCCAATTATATCCCATGTGACCTGGAGAGGAAGGGTTATAACAACCGAAATAATCTTTTTTCAAATCTTCTTCATTAATCACCTCGAGTTGATCAGATCCCACTTTACAGCAAACAATTCTGCCTTCTGAAATACTAAAATAAACTGTCCCATCATCAGGATTAATTGCAATGGAACGACATAAAGCCCTGAAATTTTCTCCGATGCCATTCTCACCGTCAGAAGAAACAAGGCCAAAATTTTTCATTTCATTTTTCTTTAAATCGTATCTGAAAAAATATCCTTTTGGCCAGGTGATGCCATAAATCAGATCACGCTGTACATCCATATTCATAGTAAGTACACCTTCCTTCTCTGGTGCTGTACACAAATTTTTAAATTCCTTTGTCTCCAAATCATAACATAGCAAATGGCCGCCCGGATACTCTTTATATCCATCAGGTGGTATGCCTTTTATTTCCATACCGTTGTCATAAGTATAGTAGCCTATATGTGTAGCAAAAAATAATTTTTTATCATTTTCTATAAATACAACATGGCTTTTTCCCTGTGGAATAGTATTTAATCCCTTCTCACCGCAAATTTCAGTAAGGTCACCGCAAAAAATAATTTTATTAGTAGCCGGATTAAATGCATACATTTTCCCGCCCTCAGAAATACTTTCAGAACATAGCACATAATATATATTGCCATCACTGGCAGCGTACATCCCATTATAAGTATCGTGTGACAAAGGAAATCCTGAATTATATGTGGTTGCTATGATATTCGTTTTTCCAGCAGTGTCTGTTAAATCAGTAGGGTTATAGACAATATTCTTCCTACTTAAAGAAATCAAATCAACATTTAAAATAGTATTAGATGAATTCATAAAGCTCAACAAATTTTATTAGTGTTTAAAATTTATCATCTTTAGATTATGGATGATTTATACCCTCTTTACTGGTATTTTTAGATCGATATAGCGGATCGATCAATAGTAATAAGTTGCATAACTTTTTGATGTTTGGTGATTTAATAAATGATTCCTTAACCGTTTTTTTTACACTAATGCTGGTGCATCGTCTTGACCACGAGCAGCTTTTTTTTATTTTGGATCATCCTCTTTGTTCAAACAAAACCTATCCGGAAACAACATAGAGTTTCCTGCCCTCTATCCTGAATTTTATATTATTATCTTTCAGCATTTCCAAGACGTCCACTAGTTTATTACTTCGTTTTACAATACCAAAAAATTTCCGTTCTTTAATGGTGCTTTCATAGATTATTTCCACATCATACCATCTGGCAAACTGTCTTAATATGGTTTTGAGATCAGCATTTTCGAAATTGAACTTACCATCTTTCCAGGCTATGACTTTATCAGTATCTACATTTTGAACAACTAAACCGGAACCAGAAAGTTGTGCTTGTTGTCCGGGACTAAGTATAGATGATTCAGAACCAATAATTGATCGGCTTATTTTCACAGACCCCTTAATAAGTGTAGTATTCATGGTTGCTTCATCCCGATAGGCATTGATATTAAATTCCGTACCCAATGCTTTTACTTCCATATCATTGACAGATACAATAAAAGGTTGCTTCGCATTTTTGGCTACTTCAATATATACTTCGCCTGTAATTGCGACTCTTCTTTCTTTCCCTGTAAAAGTTACAGGGAAGCTTACAGATGAAGCCGCATTCAGCCAGACTTTGGAACCGTCAGCTAAGACCAGTGAATAAGTTTCACCATTGTTTGTAACCACCGTATTCATAATTAAATCACTACTTGCACCTGGTGATTCGTTACTATAAACCAACCCGCCGTTTCTCCTCGTGATTACGGTATTGCCTTGCTGTGCCAGTTTTCCTATCTTAGTACTATCCAAAATAATAGTAGTACCATCAGCCAGTTTCAATTTGGCTTTAAAACTACCCGGATCAATATCATTCTTTAATTGCTTGCTAATTACAAGCACTCCCGCGTCAGCATTTCCCCTTTTAGTAGAGAAAGTGAAATAAGAACCAAGGCCAACTATTAATAATACAGAAGCGGCAACTGCCATTTTCTTCCAGGACATTCTTCTTACAGGAGCCTCATCAAGTATGGTTTGAAGAATGGCTTCTGTTTTGTCTATTGGCAGGCCGTAGTCATATACTACCAGGTTTTCTCCGCTTTCCCTGATCAAATCGGTCAGTTGTTCGACCGATGCTTCTTTGACCAGTTGCATAAGTTCCATCTTTTCGTTGACCGAAGCGGTTTTGTTATAATAGCGGCCAAATAATTCCTTAAATCTTATTTTATTCATAATTGACAGTTCCCATAATAAAGACAATAGGAGCAGGAAAAAGGGGGGAAGGGTTAAAAAAAATTGTTAGTGCTGTGCAAGCATGATGATCATAGCAACTGCCAGACTCAGCTTTATGTATTTTGAAATAGCCGACACTGCCAGTTGAAGGTGGGTTTTGACAGACTCCTTTCCAATATGTAATTGATCTGCGATTTGCTGGTAGGTAAGCCGCTGGTGCCGGTGGAGTAAATAGACTTCTTTTTGCCGGACAGAAAGTTTGTCAATCGCTTCATCTATCAACGAATAGCAGGTGTCTTTTACATCAATTATATTTTCGGATTGTAACTGATTTTCTAAAGCATGTCGTTCCGAATGCAATGATTCACGGGCAATTTTTTGCAGGCAATTAATAGCATGATTTTTTGAAATGGTCAGTAAATAACTTTTAAAGTTCCTAACCTCGGCTAACGTTTCTCTTGTCTGCCATATCTTCAAAAAAACGTCCTGAACAATCTCTTCAGTTAATGGTTTTGATTCGGTAATCCGTTTTATATGCGTGGCAAGAAAAGGTTGCCAATAGTAAAATAGTTTTGTAAATGCGGCTTCATTACCGGCAGCAACCTGCTGTAGCAGGCTTTCTTCATTATAGATAATAGCAGTCATTGCAAATAAATATTGTAACAAAGCAAAACACGAATTAACCTTAACTCTTCATTATCACTTTGAACATTCAAAAGCTTTTTCTAAGCTCTTTCTCAAGTAGTGCACGTTGGCGTACACGAATATAATGAGAAATTTAATAACCCTACTTTGTTTTTATTGGGAGCTTTCTTGATTACTAAACAAATTTTTATTTGTGGGCCATCAACACAGATAGAAAAAAGAAGCAGGAAATAATTAATTCGATTTACCAGAGAAAATAAATTTTGTCAGAAATAATTTTCGCTCCATTCGCATATACAATATTGACGAAGGCTTGTAACGAAAATAAAAAAGGACAAACCGGAATAAATCCAACCTGTCCTTAATGTCGGGTAGACAAGATTCGAACTTGCGACCCCACGCCCCCCAGACGTGTGCGCTACCGGGCTGCGCCACTACCCGAAAAAAATCTGTGCAAATCTAATATCTTTTCTTTTACAAAATTATTTGAAACATAGAATATCTGAAAGTCCTTCTGTTCCTGGGTTTCAAGGACTTTTATTTGAACTAAGTTTATGATAATTTCTGTTCAAGAAGATTCTTAGTTGTCTCAAAATCTGTGTGATGATAGGCATCAATCCCGGATTGCCGGGCAGCTTTTACCAGCATAACTCTATCATCCAGGTAAAGGCATTCTTTGGGTTCCGCTTGAGCGATCCCCAATGCTATTTGAAAAATCCCGGGATCTGGTTTACGCATCCCAACTTCGCATGAAGAGACAAAGGCATCAAAAAAATCATGAAGGTTAAACTTCCTGATTCTATGTTGATTCAGTTCACGGGCTTCATTGTTTATGGATATGACTTTCAAGTATGGATGCTTATTTTTTAATTCAATTAGCCATGGAAGCATCTTTGGCAAAAGAACTGATTGATCCAAAATAAACTGCCTGAATTCTTCTCTTGAAAAATCTCTTTTTTTATTAAACACAACAGTGTCGAGATATCCATCCAATGAAATTTTTCCAATCTCATAGACATTAAAAATGAAATGATGAAGCACTTCCATTTCATCAAAATTAATCCCAAATTTTTTGGCTCCTGCCATTCGTGATTCGTGCCCCCATCCGTTACTTAATAAAACTCCACCGATGTCGCTAAATAAAATCTTATACTTTTTGCTCATACTTTTCTTATATAATTTTCTCCTCTAAATAATATTTTTTGTGGCTATTTATTTTCCAAATCTTTTACTTTCTGTATTCGCCTTTTATGCCGTTCCAATCCGCTGAATTTTGCATTTAGAAAGGCAGAAATTAATTCCTGAGCTGAAGCATATCCGGTAACCCGGCCGCCGAGACAAATTAAATTCATGTCGTCATCTTCTACTCCCTGGTGCGCGGAAAAGTAATCGTTGATCAATGCAGCCCTAACTCCGGAAACTTTATTAGCAGCAATTGCAGCACCTACTCCACTTCCGCAAATAGCAATTCCCTTTTCTATTTCTCCGGCTGCTAACGCTTTCGCCAAAGGAATTACAAAATCCGGATAATCATCATTTGAGTTTAAATCATACGCACCAAAATCTTTAACCTCATATTCCAATTGGGCTAGAAACTCCAAGATATTCTTTTTTAATTCAAACCCTCCGTGATCAGCCGCAATTCCGATTTTCATAAATAAATAATTTTATAGGGTGTATTTTAAAATTTTAATTATCTGCTCGAACGCCTGAATTTAGAAATGAAATATTAGTCGCAAAGCTAGGGTTGTTTCTCAATTTCAAATTAGTGCTTTCATTTAGCACCACAAAAAAATGAACCACCTTTTCGCAAAAATAATAACATCAGTAAACTAAAATCTCACCATTCAGTGAATACTCTTTATTTTTACGAAGCTTAATAAATTTGATGAAATGACACGTGAAGAAAAATTTATGAAAGAGGCGATATCACTTTCTGAAAGTAATTTACATAACAATGACGGCGGCCCTTTTGGATGTGTGATAGTAAAAGGAGATGAGATTATTGGAAGAGGAAATAACCAGGTGACGAGCACTAATGACCCGACCGCCCATGCAGAAATAGTAGCGATAAAAAATGCATGTAAAAATTTACAAACTCATCAATTGGAAGGTTGCGAAATTTACACAAGTTGTGAACCATGTCCTATGTGCATGGGTGCTATTTACTGGGCAAGGCCATCGATAGTTTATTTTGCCAACACACGCTATGATGCAGCAGAAATAGGGTTTGACGACTCAATGATCTATGATGAAATAAATGCGCGACCCGAAGACCGGAAAATACCTTTAATTAATTTGGGCAGTGAAGATGCGAAAAAGATATTTACAAGTTGGCAAAATAAAAATGACAAACAACATTATTAACGAATCCATTTAATCGAAACACATTCGATATTACAGGTTAAAAAATAAAATTAATTAGCATGGCATGTAACTTTAACATCAACTTCAACGGTCCGGTAGAAGCCACTGTAGATAGGGCAAGAAGAGTGATAGAAAATCAAAACGGCATTTTTAATGGAGATACAAATTCTGGAAATTTTGAAGTAACACTCTTTGGAAACACCCTCAAAGGAAATTACAAAGTAGAAGGACAAGCACTTTCTCTCGAAATCACAGATAAGCCATTTTTTGTACCATGCAGTACCATTGAAAGCTTTCTGCTAAAGCAGATTACCTCATAGCCTTAAACAGACTCGTGTTTTTTTGAAATGACTTTATGTATTTTACTGACGAGCTCATTTACCTCAAAGGGTTTGCTAATAAAATCATTTGCACCATATTCGTAGATGGCAGTTTCTGCTATACGCGGATAGCCTGAAAAAATGATCACCGGAATATGCCGGGTGTAGGGTGTTGATTTTAGTCTTTTGCAAACTTCCAATCCATCAACTCCTGATAAAAAAACATCCAATAGAATTACTTGTGGTATTAACTTATGTAATGATTCGAAAGCAAGCGTCCAGTCTGAAAAAATAGAGACATCGAAACCTTTCTTTGTTAAAAAGGATTTCACGATCGTGAGCAAATCTTTATCGTCATCAACTATAAGAATGCGTGGCATAAATTTGAAATTGCAAAAAGCGTGCAACTATTAGTAGCTTTTAATACCAAAAGAGAAATAAGATATTTCTATGACAGAAATAAAATATTATCAGAAACCAAACAACGTAAAATTCAATATCTATGGTATTTTGAAATATACTTCGCCTACCGATAATTTTGCAATTAACAAATGCGTAGAATGAAACTTGCCACAACTTTTTTAAATGGGGTGATAAAAAAATTCCCCATGTACTCCTTTATAAGTCCCGACAAAATATGAGGGTGCCAACAAAAAATACGAAAGACTAGAAACAATTATTTAAACGTGGTCGGTTAAAAATTTTAAATACCGGTTTTTTTCATGTTCCTGGTTTCCTTTCAGGTATTTTGTAAAATAGTGGTGATTTCTTAAAAAAGGAATTTGTTTATTGATCCATTCATCCTTCGTCAATGAACCGTCAAGGTATTGAAGCTCCCGAAATAAAAGTGATGAAATTTCTGATGCACGTTCCGTTCCGAGGTATTCCAGATCGGCATCCGCGATAATCTCCTCTAATTTATTATGTGGCGATTGCGGAATTTTTGTCGCCATAATCATCCCTTTTATAGTATTGATATCGTCAATTGAAAATCCAAAATCGGGTAAATTTTTGGCAGCAAGCCGGCAACTAATTTCTTCATGACCGACATAGGCTTCAGTAATTCCTGTATCGTGCCATAACGCAGCCGCTTTTATTAATCTTATTTCCTGTGACGTGCATTTTTCATGCTCGGCTATTTCTACAGCCTTTTTTAAAACATACAATGTATGTTGTTCATTATGATAAAAATAAAAGAGAGGTAAATTATCTTTTAAAAATTTTACAACAAACTCCTTCATAGCTACATCATTTTGCATGTGCTTTTGGTTTTAATACTCCGCCAGTGGCTTCTTTAATACTTTGTACATAAACAAAAACCTTTGGGTCTATTTTTATTAACGCATCCTGTATCTGCTTTATTTCGAGGCGCGTAACTATCGTAACAATTATCTCACAATCTGTTTTAATATTGAAACTTCCGGGCAGATAACCTCTCTCTCCTTTATACACAGTAATTCCTTTTCCCAATTCATTCACCAGAAAATTTTTGATATCCTCGTCATGCGAAGAAATGATGTTCATGGCTGTAAATTCTTCAATACCATCTACCACATAATTGGTAGCCCGCGATGCGGCAAAATAAGTAATGATAGAATACATTGCAGTCTCAATTCCGAATTGGCTGGCAGCCACAGCAAAAATGATAATATTGATCAGCATAATGATCTCAGTGTTCGAGAATCCGGTCTTTCTTTTGGTAAAAACTGCGATTACCTCTGCGCCATCAATTACACCACCACCTCTGATAACCAGTCCTACACCGGATCCCATCAAAATTCCACCAAAAATTGCAATTAATAGCTTGTCGGTTGTAATGGGAGATATGTGGAAAAAGAAAAGTCCGATGGCAAGTAAAATAACCGCAATAGTCGTTTGAACGGCAAATGTTTTTCCGATCTTTTTATAACCGAGATATATAAATATCACGTTTAAAACAATGATAAGAAAACTGATATTAATGTGAAAAATCTCGTGGAGTAATATTGAAATGCCGGTTACGCCACCATCCATAAATCGATTGGGAATCATAAAACCTTTCATTGCCAAAACTGATAAGCAAATCCCAATGGCTATTTGCAAAAAATTTCTAAAATTCAATACTATTCTCCAATCCACCGTGTCGCTCTTAATCTTTTTTTTCATTTGCTGACAAATACTTTATGGTACTAAATTAAGCATTCCAGATTATTAATATTATAAATAAACAGGGAGACCAATTGAATAATTATAAAGTGACTTTACTAAAATTAATGTTCCCGGAAAATCTTGCTTTATGAATCAAGATATTTACTCAGCACTTTTTTAAAGTCTATTATATCGAAAGGCTTTTTAAGATAGCCGTTTGCATGAATCCTTTCGCTTATTTTTTCAATCTCATCATTTGCAGAAAACAAAATCACAGGGATGTTTTTTGTGGAATCATTTTCCATCATTAATTTAATTGCATTCTCACCTCCTATTTTAGGAATCCAAAGATCCATTACGACGATGTCCGGTCTTATTTTTTGAATATCGTCTATAATGTTTTCGCAATAGAGCAAAGTTTCTATCCGATAATTTTTTCCGGCAAGGATGGCTTTACAAACCGTTAGAATCTCAACATCATCATCATAGATGAGAACACATTTTTGCTGGGATTGTGACATAGGTGCTAAGTTTTGGTATATTATTTTTAGTTGCTATCTGGCCGTTTTAAAGGGATTGTAATATAAAAAGTACTGCCCTTATTGATCTTACTTTCTGCCCATAATGTTCCTTTGTGTTGTTGAATGATGTTCATCGAAATGTAAAGCCCAATGCCTAATCCCTGAAACTGAATATCATGATCAGCCACCCTGAAATACCTGTCAAATATTTTATCAAGATTTGTTTTGGCGATCCCTATACCGGTATCAGTCACAGAGACTTTCACGAATCCATCATCCAATGAAACGTCCAAAAAAACGAACTCTTCGTCTGGTGAATATTTTATGGCATTGCTTAATAAATTTATAATTACCTGCTCAAGCCTTTCTTTATCGCCTTCCACAGTCTCTTTTATCAAACCAGTTTTAATAATTTTATGATTCATCAGATTAGTTTTCACACCATCGATAGCATTGTCAAGCATTTCATTAAAATTGAACGAGCTAATATTAATGTTTAAAAGACCAAGTTTGATTTTATTTACATCGAGTAATTCTGAAATTAAATCTTTAAGTCTGTCCACAGACTGTATCGCTTTTTTGGTATATAATTTCAATTCATCACTATGGCCTTCCAGCGAAAGTTCCAGCAATTGTAAATACGCTTTTACTGTAGTCAGCGGTGTTTTTAATTCATGGCTAGCAATGCTTAAAAATTCATCCTTCTTTTGTTCCTTGGTCTTTTGCTCGTGAATATCTGTAGCTGTGGCAACCCATTGCACTATTTCGCGGCTGCTATTTTTTACCGCCGTTAAATGAGCAATATGCCAGCGATACATTCCGTCACTTTCTCTTTTAAGCCTTATCTCTTTATAGAAATCGCTCCCGGTAGTTTTACAATTTTCCCACTCCGCCAATACATCTCGTATTTCATCAGGATGCAAAATAGAATTCCAACCCGTGCTGGAAGCTTCTTCCCGTGATAATCCCGAATAGTTAAAAAAGAATTTATTGAAATAAATATTAGTACCGTCGGCTGAAGAAGTAGAAGTAATTTGAGGTAATGATTCTAATATAGTTTTAAGATTCTCCTCTCCTTTCTTGCGCTGCAATACCTGCTCGGTTACTTCGTAACCAAATACTAATATGCCATCTATTTCGTGCTCTTTATCATACATGGGTTGGTAAGAAAAATTTAAATAGGTTGGCTCCGGTTCTTTTCCTTCATCGCGCCCCAGGAATAAAAGTTTTTCGGTAACAACAAAAGGCTCACCGGTATTGTAAACATTATTCAATAATTCAAACACACCTTGTCCCTTTAACTCCGGAACTGCTTCTATCAATTTCCGACCTTCCAGTTTTCTCTTACCATGTAGCTTTTGGTACTCGGGATTTATAGAATCAAATTGAAACTCCGGGCCTTTCAATGTGCAAATAAATGCAGGCGCATTTACATATAAATTGGCCAACATGGCCAATGCCTGCTCCAATTGTTTCCGGGCTTTTACCTGCTCGGTAATATCAACCAGAACATTGACGGCTCCGTTAATTTTACCTTTCACATCAAGGAGTGGTTGCGGATATGGGATAACGTTTCTCCTGGTTCCATCAGGCCTTTCTATCATAATTTCACCATTGCCAACCCTGCCTTCTTTCAATGCGATATACATTGGGCTTTCTTTGAACGGAAGTGGTTCACCTTTTAAATTCAACATCTTTAATACGTTCCAAAATTCCACTTTACCAGGCTCGGGAGTGGTTCCCCAGAGTGAAACTGCAGCATCATTATATAAGTCTATGAATCCATCAGCATTACAAGTAAAGAGTGCGCTGGGTAATCCTTCTACCAATTTTTTATAACTTGACTCCGCATTTTCCACTTTTATTCTTGATACAACTTGTTCTGTTACATCATAAGCGAAAATTAAAATACCCGTGAGTTTTTCTTCATGATCCAAAAAAGCCTGGCAATTAAAGTTAAGATACACGGTTTCTTTGATCCCTGATTCACGAATAAGCTTTACCGGAAATTCTTTACCAGTGAAAGGAACTCCCGACTCATACACTTTGGTTAACAATTTTAAAAAACCTTGTCCTTCCAATTCGGGAAGAATGTCGTTCATGGTTTTACCATTTAAATCTTTCTTCCCAATTAATCTATAAAAAGGTTCATTTGACAACAGTAAATTAAATTCAGGACCGGTTACCACACATAAGATTGCCGGTATCTCCATGAAGATTTTGTACAGCATTTTCCGCCCTATAATCGGGAGTTTATTTAGCTCATTTGAACTATTGCCACCGTGAGTAAAATCTTGGGATTTAGGATCCATCTTTAGGGTAGTTTAAAACAATATGAACACGGCCTCTAAAATTGAGTAGCTAAACATCAAAAAGGAAATTACGTTTTTTTAATAACAAAAATAGATGGCTGATAAAAATTAAATATTATTTGAAACAAATAATACTTCGTAAAAATTCAAACTTCATTTTAAGAATTTCAATCACTAATAGTATTATTCCACACATTTTTCCGCAACCGTTTGCTCAGTTCTGGTGAAGCAAAAAGATTTAAATTCGTTGGGTTGCTACAAATTAAAACATCATAGATAAATTGTCTTGATCAAAGGATAAGTCTAAACTCTTTTGTCAACAGTTTTAAAATAGCTGCAACTAAATTATTTTTTACTTTTTTTTCTAAACACTCTTTTATGAGGTGCACATTATTAGCGATACTATTTTTTAGCTTCCTAACAGCCGGGAGTCAAAGTCTTCCGACCGAATTGCAAACACCGGAAATTGTTTCTGTAAACCGAATGCCAATGCGGGCTTCAGCCTTTGCATTTGAGACAAAAGATTTGGCATTGCAATACGAAAAAGAAAAATCAAATTTCTTTCTTTCTTTAAATGGTGATTGGAAATTTAACTGGGTAAAAGATCCACGCAAACGGCCAACCGATTTTTACAAAACAAGTTTTGACGACTCATCATGGGACCTTTTTAAAGTACCGGCCAATTGGGAATTACATGGATACGGATTGCCTATTTACGTAAACCAACCTTACGAATTTGCAGGAAAGAAAACAACGGGTAAAAATCTAAATCCACCATTTGATATTCCGGTGGATAATAATCCGGTGGGCTCATACCGCAAAAGTTTTACAATGCCTGCCACTTGGGATGGGCGACAGGTATTCATTCATTTGGGTGCCGTAAAATCAGCATTTTTTATTTGGGTAAATGGCAAATACGTCGGCTATAATGAGGACAGCAAATTGGGTGCTGAATTTGACATTACTAAATATACACAGCCCGGCAAAAACCTTGTAGCGTTGCAGGTGTATAGATGGAGTGACGGCAGCTATTTAGAATGCCAGGATATGTGGCGCATTTCGGGAATAGAGAGAGATGTGTATGTATATTCTACTCCACTTTTGGATGTGCGCGATTTTAAAATAATGGCAACTTTGGATAAAAGTTATACCTATGGAATTTTACAAATAGATGCTGAGATCAATAATTATAAAATAGATAAACACAGGCTTCACAGCATCCCCGATACTTTTTCAATTAGTGTGGAATTAAATAATCCGCAGGGAAAATTAGTGTATAGCGATGAGACAAAAGATATTCAAAAAGCATTGGGCAATTACAAAAAAAATGTATCATTCAATAAAGAGTTGCCAGGCGTAAAAACATGGTCAGCAGAAACACCCAACCTGTATAGTTTGTTTATTATTTTAAAAGATGTAAAAGGAAAAATACTGGAGGTGATTCCACAAAAAATTGGATTTCGTTCTGTTGAAATCATTGACCGTAATTTTTTGGTTAATGGAAAAAGAGTTTTCCTGAAAGGAGTAAATCGTCATGAACATAATGCTACACAAGGACACACGCTTACACATGAAGATATGCGCAAGGATATGGAGATGATGAAAAAGTTAAACGTCAATGCGGTTCGCCATTCGCATTACCCACCTGATCCATACTGGATGCAACTTTGCGACGAATACGGACTGTATGTAATTGATGAAGCTAATATAGAATCTCATGGCAGATACTATGACTTAGAATACACCTTCGCCAATGACAAAACATGGGAAGTGCCTCACATGGAACGAATCACAAGAATGTATGAACGCGACAAAAATCATACATCCGTAGTTACATGGTCACTCGGTAATGAAGCAGGAAATGGAGCTAATTTTTATAAAGCTTACGAATGGTTAAAAAAGAAAGACTACCGACCCACACAATATGAAAGAGCAGAGTCAGATTTTAATACCGACATGATTGTGCCACAATACCCTGATCCGGCGTGGTTGGTATATTATTCCAAAAGCAATCCAGATCGCCCTTTGGTGATGAGTGAGTATGCTCACATTATGGGAAACAGCCTGGGAAATTTTAAAGAATATTGGGATGCAATTGAAAATAATCCATACTTACAGGGCGGCTTTATTTGGGAATGGATTGACCAGGGAATTGACACAGTGAAAAATGGTAAACGAATTCTTGCCTATGGTGGCGACTTTCCATTGGAGGGTCCTGTAGATCAAAACATCAGTGATAACAATTTTTGCGTGAAGGGTGTCGTGACAGCTCATCGCGAATTAACGCCTATGGCTATAGAAGTCAAAAAAGTTTACCAGTCCATAAAAACAAAATATTCCGGAAACAATTCTTTAGAAATAACAAATGCCTATTTCTTTCGTGATCTAAAAAATATAGAATTAAAATGGGAGCTTTTAGAAAATGGAAAAGTTATAGAACAAGGAATAAAAACTGATTTGAATATTGCGCCAAGACAAACTACAACGCTGATAATTCCAATAAAAACAAAAGCAAAAGTCGGTAAGGAATATTATTTAAATGCCCGCTATCTTCTCAAGAATGCTGAACCTTTTCTGGAGGCAGGATATGAAATTGCCGCGGATCAGTTTGCATGGAATGGAACTCGTGTACCATCCGATTTCAAACCAGGTTCTCAAAAACTGGTACTTACCGAGAAAGATGATAACAGCACGATAAGTGGAAAAGATTTTTCTGTTGTATTTGATACAAAAAACGGAACATTAAAAAGCTATACTTTAAAGGGAGAACAATTAATGGAAGAAGGGCCCAAACCGGCCTACTGGCGCGCTCCTACAGACAATGATATTGGCGCAGGCTACAACCGATCAATGCGCGAATGGCGCAGTGCTTATGACAATGGGAAATTAGCGGATGTAACGGTTAATAAAATTGCAAATGAATACGAGGTAGTATTTAAAAAAGAATTACTAAATGGTGATGCGATAGCAACACAGAAGTTTACAATTTTTGGAGACGGAACTATCAAAGTAGAAAATCAATTTACTGCCGTGAAAGGAAAACATAAAATCGTGATGCGCATAGGAAATGATTTACAATTAAACCAACAATTACAAAAAATACAATTCTATGGACGCGGTCCCTGGGAAAATTACAGCGATAGAAAAACCGCATCGTTCATTGGTATTTACAACCAGGGAATAGACCAGCAATACTTTCCTTATGCACGGCCCCAGGAAAGTGGTAATAAATCAGACGTACGCTGGATGAGTATTACTAATAACAAAGGAAAAGGGTTTCGTTTTGAATTTAATGATAGCCTTCTTGCATTCGCTGCATTGCCTTATAGCCTTGATGATCTTGATCCTGAAGTAGAAAAAAAGCAATATCATTCTGGTGAATTAATTAAACGAAATAAAATTTTTATGCATCTTGATCTTGCTCAAAGTGGTGTGCAGGGAATTGATAGTTGGGGTTCACAACCGCTGCG
>JBDSHT010000177.1:0-5412 GCA_039918315.1 Ginsengibacter sp.
AAAATGATGTTGCACGATTGTGTTTTAACTAATTGAGGATGGATATGAAATTTGAAAATACATTGGAATTTGCGCATTCACTGGATATACAAGACCCATTAAAAAATTTTCGGGATCAATTTTATGTACCGATACTGCATGGAAAAGAAAGTATTTATTTTACCGGTAATTCACTTGGGCTTCAGCCGAAAGCTGCGCAGGACATGGTTTTTAATGAAATGCAGGATTGGGCAAATTTTGGTTCTGAAATGAGAATGAGTGGAAAGAATCCATGGGGAGATTATTACGAATCATTTGCAAAAAGGATGGCTAACATTTTAGGTACTTTGCCGGAAGAGGTAATTGTGATGAACCAATTGACTGCTAATATTCATTTATTACTTACCTCATTTTATCGCCCTTCGGGAAGGCGAAATAAAATAATTTACGAAGAACATGCTTTTCCTTCGGATGTTTATGCGATGCAATCGCATGTGAGATTAGCAGGGTTATTGGAAGAGGAAGCGATGGTTCAAATTAAATGTCGCGATGGAGAATCTTTCATCTGCACAGAAGATATTATTTGCGCTATCAATGAATGTGGAGATGAGCTTGCTTTGGTTTTTTTGGGAGGCGTAAATTATTACACCGGGCAGGTTTTTAAAATGAAAGAAATTACTGAAGCGGCGCAAAAGGTGGGAGCAAAATGTGGTTTTGATTTGGCGCATGCCGCAGGCCACGTGGATTTACAATTGCATAAATGGAATGTTGATTTTGCAGTTTGGTGTTCCTATAAATACCTGAATAGCGGACCTGGTGCGGTTGGTGGCGCATTCATCAACAATAAATATGTAACTGATACGAATCTGCCAAGACTTGCAGGCGGTTGGGGAATGAATAAACATTCACGTATTAAAAACCTTCCAACTTTTGACGCAGAACCCACGGCAGAAGGATGGCAATTGAGTGGTCCACCTGTACTTTCTATGTCAATTCTAAAATCTTCTTTAGATATTTTTGAAGCCGCTGGTTTGGATGTTGTTGTCGAAAAAAGTAAAAGACTTGGTGCCTACCTTCAATTTGTTTTGAATGAAATTAATAAGAATGATTTCAAAATATTGACACCGCAAAATGAAAGAGAATTTGGTTGCCAGGTTTCTATTAAAGTTTTTAAAAATGGTGAACACATTCTGGATATTTTAAAAAAGAATAGTGTGATTGCTGATTGGAAATATTCCGGTGTTATAAGAATTGCGCCCACTGCGCTTTATAATTCTTTTCAAGAAATATTTGTCTTTGGAGAAATATTAAAAAATGCATTTCAGCAGAATAAACCGAAAACAATTAACCAATAATCATGTACAAATTACCTTACTATATTGAGACGGATGAAACGGTAATTCATGAGTTCCTTATACAAAATCCTTTTGCAATCGTAAGTGGAATATTAAATAATAAACCGGTTGCAACCCACGTGCCACTTGATGTTGAGAAGGTCGATGGTAAATATATTTTCACGGGGCATGTTATGAAAGGGACAGATCATTACAAAGGTTTTTTGCAGAATGAAAACGTTTTGGTTGTCTTTAGTGGACCACATTGTTATGTGAGTGCGAGTTGGTACGAGAATAAACAAAAAGGATCTACATGGAATTATATGGATGCACAGGCTCACGGGAAATTGAAATTTACGGATGATGCCGGCACATGGAAGATTGTAGAAGACATCACTAAAAAATATGAGGGACTTGACAGTGAAGCTTCTTTTTCAAAAATTACTAAAGAGTATATGGAGCGGAATATAAAAGCCATAAGTGGTTTTCATATTGAAGTAGAACGATTGGATGTTGTCTTTAAATTAAGTCAGAACGAAAGCCATCAAACGCAAAAACAAATTGTTGAAAATTTAAAAAAAATCAATCATAATAATTCCAGGGAGATCGCAATGCAAATGGAAAAACGTTTAAGCTGATATGAACAGAATACAACTGATAAAGCAAATAAAAGAAAAGCAATCTTTTTTATGTGTTGGTCTTGACACGAATATTGAAAAGATTCCCCGGCACCTTCAATCACATCCGGATCCAATTTTTGAATTTAATAAGCAGATAATAGATGCCACTAAAGACCTTTGTGTGGCGTATAAAATCAACACAGCTTTTTATGAATCTTTAGGAGTAAAAGGGTGGGAGGCAATGGAGAGAACTGTGGCCTATATTCCGAACACTCATTTTAAAATAGCGGATGCAAAACGAGGTGATATTGGAAATACTTCTTCGCAATATGCGAAGGCTTTTTTTGAAACAATTCCTTTCGATGCCCTTACTGTGGCGCCATACATGGGAAGCGACAGTGTGCAACCTTTTTTGGATTATGAAAATAAATGGACCATTGTTTTAGGACTTACGAGTAACCAGGGAAGTGAAGATTTTCAACAACAAAAAATTGCTGATAAATTTTTGTATGAGGAAGTGATTGAGAAAGTTGCTTCATGGGGAAATGAAAATAATTTGATGTTTGTGGTAGGTGCTACAAAAGCGGAAGATCTGTCATCCATCAGAAAAATTATTCCTGATCATTTCTTATTGATTCCCGGTGTAGGTTTTCAGGGTGGAAGTCTGGCGGAGGTTGCGAAATATGGACTGAATAAAGATTGTGGACTTTTAGTGAATGCATCGCGGGCCATTATTTATGCAGGCAAGGATGAAAATTTTGCGGAAGAAGCACGTATCATTGCTTTGCAATATCAAACAGAAATGAAGGGTTATCTTGGAGGTGCTTTGTGAGTAGTGAATGATACACTACAGAAAGGTCAGTGACGAAATAATATAACTTTCTGTCTTCCATGTTTTGACTGAATTCTATGATTACTTTAAGTTGAAAAAAATCCTGTTACATTTTTATGTCTGTTCATTTAGAAAGATTGATCCGCATTTATAACCGCCTTCGCCGTGGACCTGTTACTATTGAAATTATTTCCAGATGGACAGCCCAGGCTGGTATAAATGTGAGTGATCGCCAGCTTTACAGAGATCTCGAACAATTGAGAAGTATGGCTTTTTCTGAAGAAGAAATAGTAAAAGAATATATCAATGAAAAAAATAAAAAAACATGGAAATTAGAGTATAAAGAGAAGTCGGAAAAAATATCGGCATTTGATATTAACTCATTTTTTCTGCTTAAAAATTTTGCACCTCTTCCTGTTCTCAAAGAGAGGAAAGCATCAATTGAAAAGTTTGAGAAAACAATTTATAGGAGCTTTTCTCAAAATAACTATCAACAGTATATTCAGGCTAATGAGCTTTTTCTTCGAAAAACAAATTACAAGGAAAACATGTATGGAACAGTGGAACATCAAAAGATTGAAGATCTTATTTGGTGTTTGCATAATAGCCGGGTGATTATTATTGAGCAGGATTTGATTAATACAGCCAATATTGATGTATCAAAAAATCCCTTTCCAATTGATATGTATCCGGTTGAACTGGTATTTCACCGCGGCAGGATCCATTTAGCCGGATTTTGCAAAACAGGACAGTTTTTATTATTTGCCGTTGATAAGGAATTACATTTTACGCTTACCAATGAAATATTTAATCGCAAAAAATTATTGCCAGCGTATAAAAAGCATTTTGAAAAATTGTTTGGTATTTCAAAACCTATAAATGATAAAGTGTATCATGTAAAACTGGAATTTACAAAAAGTTATGCCGAATCTTTTAAAAGTTTTCACTGGCATCACAGCCAGCGTTGGGAACCATTAAAGAACGGGAATTACATGCTTTGTTTTCAATGCTCTATTGGCCGAGAATTAGTTGGTTTTATTACGCAGGGATTAGCAATGATAAAAGTGCATCAGCCTAAAATTTTAAAAGACCTCGTATTAAAAAAACTGAAAGAGACAGTTGATCTCTATGAGAAGAATCTGAAGATGGATTGGGAGAGGGCGAATAAAGTGTATTGAGAAAAGTTCGCAGTTTTATTTCGGAATAGTTATTAACCACTATATTTCAACAACTTGGTTAGGCGTATCTCAGTTAAGGCTGATTGACAGATCTTGTCAAGACAACATGTTTTATTTGTAAATAGATTTCAAAAAGAAAGTCTAATCAATTAAAATAAAACAAATTTAAATGAGTACACCACTTTCGCATGTAAAGCGTTCTATTCTTGAAGATCTGTGGAATTCAGATAGCGACAAATTTGATGAACTAGTAACTGAAATAAAAGCAAGTATCGCCGAAAATGGTTATGTAACAATTGAAGATGATTATTATAGTGAGGAGCAAACTTTTACAACGAACATCAAATTTGTAGATTGGCTAAAAGAAAAGTTTTACAAACAATGATTTTTCAAAAATTGAAGTAGTTGCACCAAAATATTTTTATGGAAGTAGATTTGAATTCGGCCAGGCCACCCTTCTTATTAACTTATTGGAATCCTTTTAATGAAAAGGGTCCAGAGTTAGGCCAATCCTATTTAAACTATATAAAAGACGTCTCTATTGCAAATTATACAGCTAATATTACAGGTAATCTGGTAGGCTCTTATATTGATAATGCCAGCAGAGAGCAGATTTCAATTTTACAAGATAGTTTTGCTTTTCTTGATCAACGATTGACAGGAATTAGACAACAGCAAATTAACACGAATATTCTTCTTCAAAATATTGGATTGCTTTTAAAATTACCAGATACTGAAAAGCAACGACAGTTACACATTGAACGTGGTCTGAAATTTTCTACCCAATCTCTGAAAGATGATGATATAGCAATAGATGCAAGAGGTGAACTCAATGAGGCATTAAAACTAATGCCCCAAGATTGGTTTGTCCTACAACAATTAGGAATACTTCTTTTATATAATAAAAAGGTTTTGGACATTTCAAAGGGGAAAGATTTTTTTTTGAAGGCAGCAAAATATGCAAATGCAGATTCAGAAACAGAAGGAGTTTCTTTCATCAATAACTTGTTTATTCAAAACCTCAGTTTTCCTTTTCCAAATGAAAATAATACTCAAAATTGTTTGAAAGCATTTGTCAGAGAAGCATATTTGAATGCAGCTTTAGCAGCTTATATTCTTGCAGATTTTGAAGAAGCCGCAAATATTTCTAAAACGGCGGTAAAGATTAATAGTGAAGATTCTAAATCTCTTTTTTTTGCCGCTAAATATTTAGCAAGAAATAAAAACAGAGAAGAGGCTCTGAACTATTTGGAGAAAGCCATAACAAATAGCCCTTATTTATGTGTACCTGCATCTATAGATCTCGATTTAAAGACTATCCCCCAAGTATTAGATTTTTGCAACAAATTTTCAGCCGATTTTTTTGCTAAGATTGAAGTTATAAAAACGAGAGTGGACGAGATAAAAGAATTTATTAATAATTCTATTGTTTTTCAATTGAAAAATGAAATTGATACAGTTAATTATTT
>JBDSHT010000178.1:0-45556 GCA_039918315.1 Ginsengibacter sp.
ATTCAAAAACACTGTTACATAAAAAACCCCGGACGAATCCAGGGCTCCTATTACTTTGTTGATTTTTGAATAATTATTTTACCATCACATTATCTGCCGCATCATACTTATCCTGGTAAATTTTTAAATTTGTTTTATCGCCAACACTCTGATAAATATTCTGCATCAGATTCACAATTGATTTGTAGCGGGATTTATCTGCCTTTAAACCGGATGCTTCTAATTGTGAAATTGCCTTTTGGGCATAAGGAACTGCTGCATTAAAATTGGCTTTAGCCTGTTCATTTATATCAGCCTTTTTCTTTACATCCTCTGGCTTGGTACCTTTTATTTTTTGAGCTTCATCACGGGCTTCAATACCATTGTTATAATTATACTGTGCAAAAAGCCAATTGGTATTAATATTATTCGCATCTAATTTATAAGCCTTCTCTAATTCTGAATGCAATGTTTTTAAAAGACCTTCTTTGTTTTCTACAACAACTCCTTCATCACTATTATAGATATACCCAAAAATATCGTTCGCATAATTGAAGTGATAATTAATGCTGTCTGGATTTTTTACGGTAAGCTCTGCTGATTTTTTAAACAATGATGGCATGTCTTTTTTCTCACGATAGTAATCCATCAAAACAAAATCATAATAATCATCTTTAGGAAATAATTTATTTCCTTTTGCAGAATATTTCAACATGTTAGCATCATCATTAGCTTGTTTATAATGCAGTGTTAGCCATTGATATGGAACCTTAAAACTTTCATCTTCCTGGCCACCTGTACCGTTGATATTAGCGTCAGCAATTTTTGTAAAATACTCTAGCGCCTTTGCCTCGTTTCCCGCATTCAATGCAGCTTTACCGATGTTCAATACAAGCATTGAATCTACCTTGCCAATCTTAGCTATATTGTTGGTCCCTAAAAACTGTCCTATCTCATCTGATTTGATAAAATAATTCATCGCATCTGCAAAACCAGCTTTGCTTTGCGCACCGGCGGCAGCATTAAATGCAGCAGCAGCATCAGCATAATAGCCTGCATACAATTTGAATATCGGTTGAAAATTATCCTGCATTATTGAAAGCTTCAACTTCATGTTGGCAGAGTCCGCGTAGGCTTTTTTAAAGGCTTCAAATGCCTCTGCCCTGGCATCACCACTTACAAGATTGCGAATTGCAGCACTGTCAGCAATGATTCCGTAAATTTTACTTTTTAAATAAATGCCTTCTGTATCATCTGGCTTTTTTGCCAGGTAAGCATCCAGTTCGGCTTTTGCTTTTTCGATATTTTTATCGGCAAGATAAGAGTTTGCCTTTTTTAATGTTTGCCCAAAAGCCATCGAGCCAATACATATAAATAGAAGCGGTAAAACAATTCTTTTCATCGTTTTTATTTTATTGTTTAAATTTTGATTCCATTTTAATTTTCAACATCCTCCGCAGATTCATTTTCCCCATTATCAGTTTCATCATTTCCTTTTTCACTTTCCCCTTCAATGATATTATCTCCTTCTTCCCCAGCAACTTGATTTCCTTCGGTTTCCAGAACTATTACATTTCCATCTTCATCAAGTTCTTCGCCTTCTTCCCTGTCATTCAAATTAGTAATAGCGGCTATTTCATCGCCCTCATCCAATCTGATCAGTTTCACTCCCTGAGTAGCTCTTCCTGCTTCGCGGATAGACGCAATTGATGTGCGAATAGTTACACCCGATTTACAAGTTATCATTAAATCTTGCGTTTCGTTAACATTTAATAATCCAATTAACGAACCCGTTTTGTCGGTAATATTAATTGTTTTCACTCCCTTTCCACCACGATTTGTAATCCTGTATTCCTCTACCGCTGTTCTTTTTCCGTATCCTTTGGAACTTACTACCAACACGCTAACATTAGGATCATTAGTATTTACACAAATCATACCAACCACCTCATCACTTTCGTGATCTACAAAAATTCCAAATACTCCTATCGCTCCCCTGCCTGTTGGCCTTACCTTTTCTTCAGGAAACCTAATAGCACGGCCACTCTTGAGCGCCATCATAATGTTTTGATTTCCATCAGTAAGGCATGCATCCAGTAATTGATCGCCGTCGTTAATGCTAATTGCGTTAATACCATTTTGCCTTGGCCTTGAAAAATCAGCAACCCTTGTTTTTTTAATAATTCCTTTACGGGTACAAAGTACTATGAAATTATTATTAATGTATTCCTCGTCTTGCAAATTTTTGATGGTGATAATCGTGCGTATTTTATCATCTGCGGGAATCTGAATTAAATTCTGAATGGCTCTTCCTTTACTTTGTTTATCGCCGTCAGTTATTTCATAAACCTTCAGCCAAAAACATCTTCCTTTTTCTGTAAAAAATAATAAAGTATGATGTGTCGAAGCCACAAAAAGTTGCTCTATGTAATCCTCTTGCCTGGTCTTACTTCCTCTTGCACCTCTACCACCGCGCCTTTGCTGGCGATACTCAGTGGCTGGTGTTCTTTTAATATATCCAAGATGCGAAATGGTAACTACAACATCTTCTTCTTCTATAAGATCTTCTATGCTGATTTCATCAGCCAGGTAAACAATCTCTGACTTACGTGCATCACCATATTTTTCCTTAATCTCTAACAGTTCATCCTTAATAATCTGGAACCTCATACCTTCATTATCGAGAATTTCTTTCAATCTTCCAATCAATTTCATGATCTCTGCGTGCTCTTCACGGATCTTTTCTCTTTCCATTCCGGTAAGGCGTTGCAACCTCAATTCAAGAACCGACTTAGCCTGAATTTCACTCATTTGGAAATTAGACATCAAACCTTCTTTTGCAACCTCCGGTGTTGATGAATTTCTGATCAATGCAATTACTTCATCCAAATGATCTAAAGCAATTAAAAATCCTTCCAGAATATGCGCTCTTTCTTCTGCTTTTCTTAATTCATATTTTGTTCTTCGAACAATAACCTCGTGCCGGAAATCAACAAATTCTCTGATGAGGTCTTTTATATTTAGAATCTGTGGCCTTCCTTTTACAAGTGCCACGTTGTTTATTCCAAAAGAAGTCTGCAATTCACTGTGCTTGTACAAATGGTTAATAACCACTTGGGCAATTACATCTTTTTTTAGTTCAATTACAATCCTTGTTCCTTCCTTATTATTGCTTTCATTATTTACATCTGAAACTCCTTCAATAATTTTATCCGAAACAAGATGACCAATTTTTTCTGTTAATGCATCTCTGTTTACCTGGTAAGGAACTTCTGTAATTATAATTTTCTCTCTACCAATTTTTGAAGTTTCTACAGTAACTTTTCCACGAAGTACTACCCTTCCCCTGCCGGTAAACATTCCTTGCTTCACGCCCTCATAGCCATAAATAATTCCTCCTGTTGGAAAATCCGGTGCTTTTACAATCTTAATTAAATCGTCAATCGTTATTTCCCTGTCATCAATAAAGGCCATACATCCATCAACCACTTCGGTTAAATTATGCGGAAGCATATTGGTCGCCATACCTACGGCAATTCCACTGGAACCATTTAAAAGAAGTTGCGGAATTCGTGTAGGCAATACCGTTGGCTCCTTTAATGTATCATCATAATTCAGTTGAAAATCAACAGTGTCTTTTTCAATATCAGCAAGCATAGATTCGGCCATACGCTGTAACCTTACCTCCGTATATCTCATAGCAGCAGGTTCATCTCCATCCTGACTTCCAAAGTTTCCTTGTCCGTCAATCAATGTATAACGCATACTCCAATCCTGCGCCATCCGAACCATTGTTCCGTAAATAGATGAGTCACCATGTGGATGGAACTTACCCATTACATCACCGACAATACGTGCTGATTTTTTATGCGGTTTATTGAAGGTGTTTCCCATTTCGTGCATACCAAAAAGAATGCGGCGGTGTACGGGTTTTAGCCCGTCACGAGCATCCGGCAATGCCCGGCCAACGATCACGCTCATTGAATAATCAATGTAAGCGGATTTCATTTGTTCTTCAATATTTACTGGAATGATTCGCCCTCTTGGCCGGTCGTTTTCAGGTAGTCCTTCTTCTATTTTATCCATAATTTTTTACTATCTGCAAATATACTTTTTAAAGGGCGCTTTTCCTTATAAAATAGTACTAAAAAGGAGGTTATTTGTCACCATCTTTTTTCAAAATGTGGATATTTATTATTGAACTGTTTTAATGAATAATTAATTAATACCTTTCGGATTTTAGCATGCTTTTTATTGGCAATTAAAAATCTCAAGATAAACTTAATGCACACTATTTTAATTTTTGGAGCCGGAAAGTCGGCCACCGTTTTAATCGATTATTTAGGCAGATGCTGCGATGAAAATAACTGGTCACTTTTAGTCTGTGACTCCAATTTAGATCTGGCAGAATCTAAAGTCAAAAAGTTTTCTTCAGCTCGCGCAATATCGGTTAACGTTAGCAATGATGATGCACGTTGTAGTTTAATTTCAGATGCTTCATTAGTTATTTCAATGTTGCCGCCTACGCTCCATTTTATTGTTGCGAAAGACTGTGTTGACTATTCAAAAAGCCTTTTAACCGCATCTTATCTTGATGCAAGTATCAAGTCATTAGAAAATGAAATTCAGGAAAAAGGATTGATCTTTTTATCGGAGATGGGGCTCGATCCGGGAATCGATCACATGAGTGCCATGAAAATAATTGACACTATTAAAAAGGAAGGTGGAAAAATAAAATCTTTTAAATCTCACTGTGGCGGCCTCATTGCTCCTGAAAGTGATGACAATCCGTGGCATTATAAAATAACATGGAATCCACGCAATGTTGTAATGGCAGGAAGTGCCGGCGCAATTTTTTTGGAGAATAATCAAACTGTAAAAATTCCTTACAAAGATATTTTTAAGGATGAAAATAACAGCGTGGATATTCCCGGACTTTTCCCATTGGCATGGTACGCAAACAGGGATTCGATGTCTTATATTGACACTTACAATCTTCATGGTGTCAGCGATTTTATAAGAACCACTCTGCGTTATCCATCATTTTGTAAAGGTTGGAATAAGATTGTAGCTCTTAATCTTACCAACGCAGATGATCATGAAATAATCATGGAATGCAACACATTTGAAAGTTGGTTCAATTTGAAAAAGCATATTTTATTGGAAGAAAAAAAAGCCACTGTAAATGAAGATTCATTTTTCGACACAGAATTTTTGGAGCAAATAGATTTTTTGAGTATGCGCAGCGAAGAAATAATTCCGCAGGGGAAAAATAATTCCGCGGACATACTTCAATTCCTTTTGGAGAAAAAATTAGTGATGAAACCTGATGATAAAGATATGATTGTGATGCTGCATGAAATAGAGTATATCATCAATGGACACCCGAAAAAAATAAGTAGTTGCCTCATTGTAAAAGGAGATAATGACTTATATACTTCTATGGCAAAAACAGTGGGACTGCCGCTGGGTATAGCGGCCAAATTAATTTTACAGAATAAAATAAAACTCACAGGGATTCACATTCCTGTTATTCCGGAAATATATGAACCGGTATTGAAAGAACTGGCAGAAAATGGAATTCAATTTACAGAAGAGGAATTTTCATTGTAAGTTTTACCAAAATAAAAAAACGGAATGTTTGAGGCATTCCGTTTTTTATTTGACAATTTATTTTTTATTGATCAGCTTTTTCTTTCGCGTCTGCTTTCATCTTTTCATTCGCACTAATCACAAATTCCACCCTCCTGTTTTGAGCCATTCCTTCAACAGTTTCATTAGTATATGCCGGTGCAGACTCCCCGAAACCTTTGGTAGTAATCCTGCCTGCGATAATGCCGTTCGACTTTAGATAATCTGCAACAGTTCCCGCACGCCTCTCACTCAGACCCATATTATACTCATCTGCACCTCTGCTGTCTGTATGTCCATTGATCTGGATATCTGTATCAGGATATTTATTCAGAACCATTACTAATTTTGACAGATTAGATTTAGCAGCTTCGCTTAAATCAGACTTTGAAAATTCAAAAAGTATTTTTTCGCTGAACTCAACAACTATACCCTCTTCTACTCTTTCTACTTTTGCTCCCGGAATCGATTTTTCAATTTCTTCTGCCTGCTTATCCATATCCCGACCAATGATAGCGCCTGCAGTACCGCCTAGAACGGCACCTAAAATAGTTCCTAACGTTTTATTTCCGGCAGCCTTTCCAATTATGGTTCCTCCTACGGCCCCTGCGGTACCGCCTATTACTGCACCTTTCTGTGATTTAGTTGCATTACAACCCATTGCCAAAAAAGAAATCACGGCAGTTGAAAAAAGTAAGTTTTTAAAATTTATCATTATATTTTTTTTTGTTCCCAAACCACAAACCAAACATTGTACCAAGAATAATGAACTTTTAATAACAGATGCAAATTAATTTATTCGCTTAGTAAATACTCTTCAAAATATTTTTTTTCGGAAGAAAGATCAATCGAAGGAAATTGATCTTGCAGATGTTCAATGATTTTTATTTGTGCGCCGGCGAATTTTTGAAATGGTGCGCTTTCTTTAGAAAAAGGTTTGTGTTCCACTGCATGGATAATACTTTGGACCTTAGTCATAATTTCTTTTTCTTCAGCGTTAATTGCTGCTTCACAAAATTTCTCAAAAACATATTCAATTGCCGTCTCGTTGGGATGCACTAAATCATTTTTATAGAACCTGTAATCTCTTAAAATATCTGTTACCAATTCATAAGAAGGGAAATAAAAGCAATTGTCAGTTGCTTCAATAATAGAATGAATGGCTTCAATTAAACGTGCTTTACTGCGGTTATTTTCTATCACTCCATCTTTTACATGCCGTACCGGACTTACAGTGAAAATTATTTTTAATCCCGGGTTAAATTCATTCAGAAGTGAAAGGATATTTTTCGTGTCATCAATAATTGAATCTACTGGCATCAAGAATTTTTCAAACCAATCAGCAGGAGCTTTATGACAATTTGCAACAGCCCTTTTATCATTCTTAAGTTGATAATAAAAAGCAGAACCAAAGGTAATTACCAGGTATGTTGATTTTTTTAAAAGATTGTGCGCCGTAGATTGGGCTTGGTTTATAGTATCTAACACTTCATTTTTATCAACGCCTGAAAAAATAGAATGATGCTGCCAGCTATGCCATAATCCATTGAATTCAAAAATATCTTTTTCGGTTTGTTTCTTATTTTCAATTGTAGAGGATAACGACTGGCAGATGCTAATTGGGTGATACAAAATACCATTTGGATTCTGTAGCACATCAAACTTTAGTGATTTCATTTTGTACCCAATCTCTTCGGAAAAGCAAGAGCCAATTAATATAATTTTATCACGGTACGAAATCGTAAATGGGAAAGGTTTTATTCTGAATGGTAGAATGAAATCCATTAGATAAAAATTGTTGATGCCATCCGGCTTGCTTCTTTGAATTCGGTTTCATTTAATTGAGGAAGAAGTCCGAGGCCTTTAAAAAATGGAATCATTAACTCAGTATCCATATTTCCTACAAGAGAATCACCAGCCATTGGGCAACCGCCGATACCTTTCAACGCACCATCAAAGCGCATACATCCATTTTCAAAAGCCGCATTTGTTTTCTCTTTCCAATTTAAATTTGTGGAGTGAAGATGCACACCGGTTTCAATTTCGGGAAACACTTCAATAACTTTTTTCACTAGCGAAGATATCTCCGAAGGTTTCCCCACACCAACTGTATCTGCCAAAGAAATAATGTTGACACCTTCTTTCACAAGTTTCTGTATCCATTCCAAAACAACATCTTCATTGTACAAATCACCATACGGATTTCCGAATGCCATGGAAATATAAACGACAAGTTCTTTTGCATTTTTATCACAAATGTTTTTGATTTCTTTTACCACTTCATAAGATTGCTCGATTGTACTGTGGGTATTTCGCATTTGAAATGTAGGAGAAATTGAAAATGGAAAACCCAGGTAAGATATTTTATCAAATGAAGCAGCATCCTGTGCTCCGCGTAGATTAGCTATAATAGCAAGTAATTTTGTTTGGGTGTTTTCAATATTTAATTGTTCTACAACAATTTTGGTATCGGCCATTTGCGGTATTGACTTCGGAGATACAAAGCTTCCAAAATCAATGCTATGAAAACCTACTTTTAGAAGTTGGTTGATGTATTCAATTTTTTTTTCAGTGGGAATAAAATTGTGCCACCCCTGCATCGCATCGCGCGGGCATTCAATAAGTTTGAGCTGCGTGGTGTCATTTAATAAACCTGGAAAGTTGGAATCCATAATTCACTAATCTAAAATAAAATTAAAAAAATCAGGAATAGCTTTTAACTCAGGCGCTGCTTCATTGCTTCATAAAGTATCATGCCTGTAGCCACGGAAACATTTAATGATTCAAAATCATTAATCATCGGAATCTTAAATTTCCCATCAACCAATTTATACAACGAACTTTGAACACCTTTGTCCTCGCTGCCCATGATGATAGCGCAAGGCTCTTTTAACTGAATTTCAAAAACACTTTGTTCGGCTGACATTTCGCTGGCATACACTTTAATACCATTTAAATGCATTTCATCTATAGCGCTATGCAATGTTTTAACTCTGCAAATTGGTATATTTTCCAAAGCACCAGCAGAAGTAGTAATAGCATCTTCGCCCAAAGCCCCTACTCCCTTTTCAGGAATTACAATCGCATGAACTCCGCAACAGTAAGCTGTTCTGGCGATGCCACCAATATTCCTGATATCTGTAATTCCATCTAATAAAACGAAAAGAGGAGCTTCGCCTTTCTCCACCACAAATGAAATTACATCCTGCAAATTTTGATATTTTATTTTCGAGCGAAGCGCAATACATCCATTATGGTTTTCTAAATTAAAGTTTCTCAATTTTTCAAATGGAACTTTATTTACCGGGACTTCACAATCCAACGCCTTGCGTTTTAATTCCTCTACCTCAGCACCCGCCATGGTATTTTGTAAATAAATTCTTTCCAATTGTTCGCCATCTTCCATAGCCGAAATGATGGCTTTGGCTCCACCAATCAGCAGATTTTTTTTAGGTCGGTGTTGTTGGGTAAATGGTTTTTGATTTGGCCGCACTTTATATTTTTACTTTAGTTTTTAAATTATCGGTTTGCAAAGAGAATAGACTTTCAAAAAAATTATCGTCTTGCATTTTAAAGGTACAAAATTAAAAAACCATAAGTTTTTCAATGCTTATGGTTTTTTCACTTCACAGTTTCTTTCTATTTATTTTATATTAAATGCCTTTTTTACTTTAGGAACATAATCTAATTTTTCCCAGGTAAATAATTCAACTTTTATTTTCTTATCGGGCCCATTAGGCATTTTAAAAGTTTTAGTGACCACTTCATTCGTGCGTCCCATGTGACCATAAGATGCAGTCTCCTGATAAATAGGATTCCGAAGTTTTAACCTTTGCTCAATAAAATAAGGGCGCATATCGAAGATGGCCTTTACTTTTTCAGCAATTTCTCCATCAGTCAATTTTACTTTACTTGTGCCATAAGTATTTACCGCAATGCTGGTAGGTTCAGCTACACCAATAGCGTACGAAACCTGTACCAATACTTCATCACATAAACCTGCGGCCACAAGATTTTTTGCAATATGCCTCACTGCATAAGCTGCACTTCTATCCACTTTACTCGGATCTTTTCCACTAAACGCTCCACCGCCATGTGCTCCTTTTCCACCGTAGGTATCCACAATTATTTTTCTACCGGTAAGGCCGGTATCGCCGTGTGGACCACCTATTACAAATTTTCCCGTAGGGTTAATATGATATTTAATTTTATCGTTGAAAAGGTGAGCATATCTCGGATACTTCGTCTTCATACGAGGAATCAAAATCTTTTTTATATCGTCTGAAATTTTCTTCAGCATCTTCTCTTCGGTATCAAAATCATCGTGTTGAGTTGATACCACAATCGCATCAATTCTTAGAGGTGCATTATCATCACTATACTCAAGAGTAACCTGGCTTTTTGCATCAGGCCGCAAATATTTTATTTGTTTATTTTCTCTTCTCAAAGCCGCTAATTCAATAAGAAGATTGTGCGCAATATCAAGTGCCAGCGGCATATAATTTTGTGTTTCATTGGTTGCATAACCGAACATCATGCCCTGGTCTCCAGCTCCTTGTTCTTCTTTTTTCTTTTTATCAACTCCCTGATTTATGTCAGCAGATTGCTCATGAATGGCAGAAAAAATACCACATGAATTCGCTTCAAACATGTATTCGCTTTTGGTATATCCAATTTTACGAATTACACCACGCGCAATTTCCTGAACATCCAGGTAAGCTTTTGATTTTACCTCTCCGGCTAAAACAACCTGACCTGTGGTAACCAAGGTTTCACATGCTACTTTGCTTTGTGGATCAAACGCTAAAAAATTATCAATAAGGGCATCACTGATTTGGTCAGCAACTTTGTCGGGATGTCCTTCGCTTACCGATTCAGAAGTAAATAAATAGGGCATATACTATGATTTTTTTTGGTGCCGCAAAATTATACTTTCGAAACGAGAGGGCAAAATGGAATTACGGCGCAAAAATAATTTTGGTTATAAGTCAGAATAAATAATGTGCAACTTCATGCGGGTCGGAGTATTATTGCTTCCATTTAATTTCACGCGGCCATCGCCAATATTATTAAGAGCATTCGTAAATGGTGGAATAAATTGATTGCATCTGTCAACGTAACCTGTTAAACTACTGATGAAATAAGGTGCCCTTAAACGTAAAGTCGGATTACCCTTTTTCCGGGTGACAATACTTTGTACATACCTGGATATATTAAACACATACCTGTTGACCTGGCGTCCCATGCCATCATCCACCAATTTTGGCTGTCCTCCTAAAGTGGCGAAATTAGTTTTAAGTTCATTAGGAGTGAAGTCGCAGGGAATCGGAAAGTAGGTAGTCGCTGAAGTATCTTTTGTGTCCAGATAAAGCAAATCAGGGACATTAAAAATGTTATCAAAAGTAGTCGGAGAATATAGTTGAGTTACTACCAATTCCGCTCGGTGAATTACCCTGTTAGATAAAGTGCTAAGGCCAGGTATGGTCAGTTTAACGTAGTTGCCTGGGGAAGTTTGAACATACACAAGACTGTCACCTGCGGCGGGCTGAGCCACGTGTTGGGTTATTTCTGAATTTCCTCTTGTGCGAACAATTGAATTCGATTCGCCTGAATATTGTGTCATTGCAAAATTAATCGCCAGAGTATCTTTCTTATTCGCATTCGATGAACGCAAGTAAATAGATAAACGGCTGGCGGAAAGGTCAAAATAATCAATAGATTGTCCGCTTGAATTTACATCAGGTAATATTGCGAAGCCTTTGAAATTATCTTTAAATGTGGTATCACTTTTAAACATAGCTGCTTCATTATTGATCCAACTTTCAATCAACGATTTGTTTATCGTAATGCGCAATTGATTAGCTCCATCTTCTTTAAATGCATGCACAGAATCTTTTAATCGTTTTGGAGAATAAGTTGCCTCACCTAAAGAGACATTCGTGTAATTGAAAACATTGCAACTCGAATAAGATGAATCAACCCGAAACCTATCCGTAAGCGGATAAACCATCGCTTTTTGAATCGTGTTGGTATCGCCAAAAGAATAGGCATACTTTAAAACAACTACGGCAGAGTCAACAAACAAACTGTCTTTATCGTGGGCAGGAAAAGTATAAGGAAACGAACCGGGTTTAAACTCAACGTAAATACGTGCGTCAGTTTTTCCAAAATACGGATCATCCGAAATCACTCCCAGCCCATGTAATCCATTTCGCTGAATAGGGATGCATTGATCATCATCAAAATTATTTGCTATTACATCTAAACTGGTTTCAAATGTATGAATATTATCGACTGCAGGAATGAGGGATTGTCCAAGATTAGTAGTATCAATTTTCGTACATCCTATGCCGAATATAAAAAACATCAAGATGCCTGATACCACAACTTTGAATTGGTTATTATACACTTACAAGTAAAATTTTGAGATAAAAAATTTAGGGAAAATTATTTGCTGGCAAGGTCGGCATACAATTGTAAATAGTCTGTTAAATCTGATTCTGCATCATATTTCAGCACCTTCTTACCTTTCACTTTACTAAACTCTTCCACTAATTTCTTATCAACTTTTTCTGCTCCAAAAGTGATTGCATCAGCAAAGTGGGCACCCCCACGAAACATTCCAATATTGGTACCATCTTTATAATACTCGAGATCTTTCTCTTTTATATTGGCATTAATAGTAGCAATTCTTTTGAACTCTGCACCCATCTTTTCCTTGTACGTATTCTGTCCAATGGAGTATATGACTTTACAATTGCTGAACACAGGTTCTTTTTTATAAGCAGTCTTTATCAATAATGGAATTAAGCCAGTCATCCAACCGCTGCAATGAATAATATCCGGAGGCCATCCAAATTTCTTTACAGTTTCCAAGGCACCTTTGCAGAACAAAACCGTCCGCAAAGCATTATCTGCAAACCATTTATCATTCTCATCATGAAACAAAGTTTTTCTTTTAAAAAGATCTTCGTTATCCAGAAAATAAACCTGTAGTCTTGCATTGGGAAGGGAAGCAACCTTTATCACTAAAGGATAATCATCACCGTCGATAGAAACATTAATACCCGACAATCTTACTACTTCATGTAGCCTGTGTCTGCGCTCATTGATCATTCCAAAACGCGGCATAATACATCTGACTTCCATCCCACTGTCGTTAGATTTTACAGCAAGCCTGTTTACAATCTCAGCAAATTCTGTCATCTCAAGATAGGGAGACATTTCATTTGCAATAAATAAAATTCTTTTCTTTGTCGACATTTATTATTGGTTGATTAACTTTAATTTTTTTTTTCAACAGGCGGCAAAGCTACCATTTATTTTCGTTTAAACATTACTAAAGTCAACGTTGTACTATATTACGCACCGATTATGATCTTATTCAGTCATTTTAAAAACCTGCAGTCGTTTCTAAATAATAACAATGCTCCTCTAAAAAAAACGGGCATGGTACCCACTATGGGCGCATTGCACGAAGGGCATTTTTCACTTATTGAACAGTGTAAAAAACTTACGGACTTTACTGTCTGTAGCATATTTGTAAATCCACTTCAATTCAATAATCCGGACGACTTTAAAAAATATCCAAATACTGTAGAAGCCGATATTCTAGCATTGGAAGAACATGGATGTGATGCGCTATTGCTCCCTTCTTACCAGGAGGTTTATCCTGATGAAGCATCAAAAAATAAGAAGTATGATCTTGGGCATCTCGAAAATATTCTTGAAGGGAAATTCCGGCCTGGTCATTTCCAGGGAGTGTGCAAGGTTGTAGAAAGACTACTTGAAATGGTACAACCTGATGTTTTATTTTTGGGACAAAAAGATTTTCAGCAATGCCTGGTTATAAAAAAACTGCTAAGCCAAATGGGGCAGGAAATTGAAATAGTGATATGCGCTACCCTTCGGGGAAAAAGTGGATTGGCAATGAGTAGCCGCAATTTAAGGTTGAGCGAAGAGGCTAAGAAAACGGCTGCATTGCTTAACGAATCTCTTCGTGGTATCAAAGAGAAAATTGATTCTACTAATTTCCAACAATTAAAAGAAGATGCCATTCATAAATTAGAAACAGCCGGATTTAAAGTGGAATATCTTGAATTAGCAAAAGCAGAAAATCTGGAATTAGTCAACAATTATAATGCTGTCGGCCAGCATGTTATTTTAATAGCGGCGTACATAAATGAAGTTCGATTAATTGACAACATTTTAATCGGATAAGATTTCACTCCCAAATTATTCAGCGAGGCCATTATTCAATTAACCATGGATGCAGTCTCTCAACTGTTCTAACAACAAGTCCACATGTTCAATGTGAGTTCGAAAAGATAATGCTGCAAAGCGCAAGAGAAATTTATTTTTTATCATTGTTGAAGAAATAAAAATCCTTCCATCTGTCTGAATTTTTTTAAGAATCTCTTTATTGTATTCATTCGCATCTCCTTGTATAGGTTCGTACCAAAACATTACGATGGAAAGATCCGGATATGGACCGGTTTGAAAACCTAATTCTTTTACCTTCTCATAAAAATATCGGGTCAACAAAATCTTTTCTTCAAGGCTCGCTGCAAAAGGTTTTTCACCATGTATTTTCAAAGGCAACCACATTCTTAAACCTCGAAAATGTTTGCTTAATTCAGGTGAAAGTTGTGAAGGAGAATATTCATCTTCATGCGTTTTCGCGTCTTGCATATAGTTAGCATCGTAGCTATTCGCAGCCAGCAAATGGTAGCTATCCTTTACCATCACTATTCCCAATCCATAAGGAATAAACAACCCTTTGTGAGGATCCATAATTACGGAATCAGCCAGTTCGATTCCCTGTAATTTTTTCCTGCCTTCTTGGGTCAATAGAAAAAAACCCCCGTACGCTGCATCTACATGAAACCATAAATTATTTTCTTTAGCAATGCCTGCCATTTCTAACAAAGGATCTACTGCACCTACATCAGTAGAACCCGCATTGCCTATAAGAAGGAACGGCCTTAATTCATTTTGTTTGTCAATGGATATTTGTGTTTTTAATTTTACCAGGTCGATCCGATAATGATCGTCAGTGTCAATTTCCTGAATTACACATTCATCCATACCGGTTATTTTCAGGGCTTTCAAAATACTATGATGTGCTTGTTGGCATACATAAATAACAATAGAGTCAAGGTCTTTGCCTTTTATTTTTCCAAAAGATTTTGCTGCAGCAATCGCAATCAGATTTGCTAAACTTCCACCTGATGTAAGGTTTCCAGCAAAGTTTCCCTTATATCCAATTAATTTTCCAGTCCATTTAATTAATGCATTCTCGATTCTTACCGCACCCGGCGATGCATAGAAAACTCCTGCATATCGGTTGGTAATTGCCGCGATATAATCGCCTAATGCAGAAGTATATAATCCACCTGCAGGAATATACCCCAAATGCCCACCGGATGGTGGATTCAGCCCTGTCTTATCAACTCTCGCTTCTAAAAGTGAAAGTAATTCTTTGATAGTCTGCGCTTCGTTCTTTATTAAGAATTCATCATCCCGCTCCTCACGTTGGTAACCTTTTATTTCGTAAGTTTTTTGTCGTGGCAATGATTCCAAAAAATTTTCTGCATAACTGTTTACCTCATACAAAAGTTTACTTCTTTCGTTTGCCTGAAGTTCTAACTCCTCGCTTTCTTTTCTCAAAATTTCTATGCGCTCATCCATATTTATAATTGATTGATTATTTTATTTTTTAGGGTAAAGCGCAAATGTAGAGGATTTAAAAAAAATAAATTTTATCGAATAAAAATCCAGACAATCGGATTCGAAAGATTTCTGAATATCATTAATCTACTTATCCATACCTCTGACTTTTTTTTTATAAAAAAACAAAACCATTTTGAAAATCTTTAAGTTTGAAAAATGGAAAGTAAAATAAAAAGTGAAATTAAAAGTGAAATTAAATTTTTAGAAGGTCCGCAAAGCAGGTGGAAAGATTTTAAGTATGTGGTAAGTGTTTTTTTTGAATTCATTAAAGGGTTTCGGGCTTTACATTTTGTTGGCCCGTGTGTTACTATTTTTGGTTCTGCCCGATTTAAAGAAGATCATGAATATTATAAACAAGCACGCAAACTCTCCGGTGAAATAGCAATGCTAGGCTTTACAATCATGACTGGTGGCGGCCCCGGCATTATGGAGGCGGCAAACCGTGGTGCAAAAGATGTTGGTGGCAAAAGTGTAGGATGCAATATTGTGCTTCCTCACGAACAACACCACAATATCTATCTTGACAAATGGGTTGATATAAAATACTTTTTTATCAGGAAAATAATGTTGATCAAATATTCTTATGCATTTGTTGTAATGCCAGGCGGTTTTGGAACTCTCGATGAATTTTATGAAGCAATCACTTTAGTGCAAACAAAAAAGATTGACATGTTTCCGATAATTATTTTTGATAAAGAGTTTTACAAAAACGTAATAGAACATAATGAAATCATGCAACAGAAAGGCACAATTTCAAAAACTGATGAGCAATTATATTTTGTTACCGATTCTATTCCGGACACAATTGAGTACATAAAAACCCACAGCATCGCAGCATTTGGTTTAAAATATATGGCTCCTAAAAAACCAATCCCAGGACTCTTTGAAAGAGGCTTGAAAATTCTTTAATGATTATAAAATTATCGGGACTAAATGAAAAGGTTGTCTTCGTGAACTATTCTTCCTCCCAGCCACTGGCAAGTACATCAGCAATATGCATTGTTTTTAAAGGAAGACTTTTTTTATCAATGATTCCCTGCAAATGCATGAGGCAACTAAGGTCTGTTGATATCATTAGTGAGGCGCCGGTCTCCAATGCAGCGTTAATTTTTTGATCGGCCATAGCATTTGAAATTGAATCAAATTTCACTGCGAATGTTCCGCCAAAACCACAGCAGGTTTCAGTATTTTTCATTTCAATTAATTCCAGTCCTTTTACTTTGCTTAAAAGACTGCGCGGCTCTTCCTTGATCTTACATTCTCTCAATCCTGCACAACTATCATGGTAGGTTGCTTTCGCATTAAGTGTTGCACCAAAGTTTTCTATTTTTATAACTTTTGTCAAAAATTCAGAGAATTCAAAAATCCTTGATGAAAGATCTTTTACGAGATTATGCTGCGATGAATTTTCAAACAAACCGGCATAATAATTTCTGACAAAACCCACACATGAAGCCGAAGGTGCTACGATATAATCTGCGTTATCGAAATCTTTGATAAACTTGGAAGCCACTGTTTTCGCCTCATTCCAAAATCCCGCATTAAAGGCAGGTTGTCCGCAACAAGTTTGATTCGGATTGTAATGAACATCACAACAAGCCTTCTCCAAAACCCTGGCCATATTGAAACCTGTTTCAGGATACAACTGGTCAACAAAACACGGAATGAATAATTGAACTTTCATGAATTGCTATTTATGCCAAAGGCTAAATACTTTTAAAAATAATTAAACGATGGAATATTTAAACTCTATCATTTTTAAAGCTGATAACGCTGCTTCTTCTCCTTTATGTCCATGAATGCCACCTATTCTGTCGTCAGCTTGCTGTTTATTATTTACCATCAATACACCTAAAATAGAAGGCGCCGGAAGAATAAGATTTAAATGCAAAAGCCCATCAGTAACTGCTTTACAGACATAATCAAAATGAGGCGTGTCGCCGCGTAACACACAACCCAAAGCTATAAATACTGTTGGCTTTTCAAATTTGTTGTGATATCCATCCCAAAAACTTTTGATGGCAAACGGAATTTCAAAAGCGCCCGGAACTTCCATTATGCGATAGTTATTCATGCCATAATGGTTGAGCGTAGCGACACAACCTTCCTGCAATTTATTTACAATCTCAGGATTCCATTGAGTGCGTATAATAACAATACAGGCATCCTTTGGGAGAATGCCTGCATTTATATTATAAAGATTTTCGTTTACAATTGCCATTATCTGGATTCTATTTTAATCTCCAATCTCTCCTAATTTGGCGAGGTAACGTTCTACTTCGCTGGCTTTTTCTGAAAGAGGATAATCTGATTTTATCTTTTTGAACAGAGTGATTGCTTCTTTATTTTTTCCATTTACCTGTGCAAATAATGCGGCCCTGAATAAATATTCAGAGGAAGTGAAATCATCTTTATCATTCACATTAGCGGCCTTTTTATAATAATCAAGCGCGTCATCATTTTTATTAATCTCTGCACTTGCATCACCAAGCATTCCTAAAGCGCGGCTCTTAATTTGAGTAGCTCCATTAGCATCAAAATCTTTTAAAAATTTGATGGCTTTATCAAACTGACCCAGGTGAAGATAACAGGCTCCTGCATAATATTCACAAAGGTTCGCAGCATCTGTTCCGCCATAAGTATTGATGATCTTTAAAGCTCCGGGATTAGTGCCGTCACCATTTAAAACCTTCGCAGCCAAAAGGGCTTTAGTAGAATCAGTGGCTGCGATAAAGTCGTTGAAATATTTTTGGGTTACAAAAACCACGTTATTAGATTTCTCTTCTTTTGGAATTTGAAACATGTATTTATAAACAAGCCATCCGGTAATAACAATTATAATTGCTGATCCGATATACGTTACAGGCTTACTGTATTTTTCCCAAAAGCCACGGGCTTTATCAATTACATTTTCCTCTTGTTGATGTGTTTTTTTGTCCGACATTAATTTTGATTTTTTCTCTCTGATGCGAAAGATTTTGATTTTTATTTGCTGATTGTTTCTTTGACTTTAGTCCATGATAAATGGATAATCCTCCTGAGCATATACATCTTTGAAGATCTCATCGTCAGCTGGCAGAGGGCTTTCTTCAGCAAACTTTACTGCCTCTTCCACTTCTGCCTTTACGCGATCGTTTATTTTTTCTATTTCCTCATCGCTAACTTTAAATTCGTCCTTAAGTTTCACTAAAGTGGTTTCAATTGGATCCTTAAGCTTATATTCTTCCATTTCTTCTTTACTGCGATACTTTGCGGGATCACTCATGCTATGTCCTTTGTAACGATACGTTTTAATTTCCAACAAAGTTGGTCCACCGTTTTCCCTTGCCCTTTTAACGGCTCTGGCAACAGCATCATGAACTGTTTCAGGCACCATCCCGTCAACCTGGTCACCAGGCATTTCGTATGCATCAGCCAGTTTATAAATGTCCATAACATTAGATGTACGGGATACGGAAGTTCCCATCGCATATTGATTATTCTCGCAAATAAAAATTACCGGAAGTTTCCAAAGCATTGCCATGTTAAAAGTTTCGTGCAAAATTCCCTGTCTTGCTGCACCATCTCCAAAGAAGCAAAGCACGACGTTATCGGTTCCGCGATACTGCTCAGCAAATGCAAGTCCGGCACCGGTTCCTATTTGAGCTCCTACAATTCCGTGACCTCCAAAGAATCTTTCTTTTACACCAAAGAAGTGCATGCTGCCTCCCTTTCCTTTACTGCATCCTGTTGCTTTCGCATATAATTCAGCCATGCAGGATTTAGCAGGAACTCCCTTTGCAATGGCGAGTCCATGATCTCTGTAAGCGGTTATAAAAATATCGTCGGGAATGGTCGCTGTCATACAACCTGCAGCAATCGCTTCCTGCCCGATATATAAATGGCAGAAGCCCCTGATTTTTTGCATCCCATACATTTGACCGGCTTTTTCTTCAAAGCGACGGAGTAGAAGCATCAGCTCGTACCAGTATAAATAAGTTTCTTTAGAAAACTTTGTAGCCAAGATTTTAAATTTTAGGTCGCAAAGATGGGACAAAAAGAAAATATTTTGTGCTCTTTATAAGGTTGATTTTATGAGTTCAAAAATAATTGGTCTTCTCTCACTCTTTATTAAAAAAACTTAAAATAGAAATGCCCGCTTTACGATTATTACAATAAAAATTGTATTTCCATAAGAAATTATTAAAGTAGCCTTTTATGATACGCTTACCTTAATTGAAAATATTCGGGGACATTTTTTCTTTAGACCGCATAAATAAAAAGAGCCGGAAAATTTCCGGCTCTTCAATATTTTTGAAAAAACTACAGAGGTAGATTTTCTCTTTTTACAAGTACCGCCTGCCCTATCATATCATTAAGAACTTTTACAGTCTCGTCTACATAAATATCCTGACCAATTACTTTTAAAAAATCTTTTTGTTTTGCGATCTTAGAACTATCGTTTCCCATCTCATTTAAGTCCACGCTTAATGTAGTTACATCAAGTTTTTTAGAGATGGTCATATAGGTCTCCAGTTTTTTAGATACCGTCTTTATGCCGGCCTGCATTTCTTTATACTTTGCAATATTTAAAGGAACTTCTTTGTCCCTATATTTTTCAAGTAAGTCAACCGTTGATTTTATGCCTATAAAATTTGGATTGCTATTAATCTTTGATGTCATGTCTCCTATTATAGAAGAAAAACTATAACCTGAATTCCATTTGGAATATTGTGCTTTTGGAATCAAATCCGCTGACAGTGCCGTTGGATTATCTTTCTCTCTGAATTTTACATTTTCTAACCTGTCAGGAATTATGATATCAGGAACTACGCCATTTAACTGAGTAGTGGTACCGTCTATTCTGTAATACTTTCTAAAGGTGAGTTTAATATCTCCAAGCCCTTCGGTTGCACGGCGGAACATTGAATTTTCTGCCTGGGGATCCAATGAGATACTTCTTTGAACCGTTCCCTTTCCATAAGTGGAGCTGCTTCCTACTATTATTCCTCTTTTATAATCCTGTATAGCTGCCGCAAATATTTCTGAGGCTGAAGCGCTTAATTCATCTACCATAACGGCAAGCGGACCATCATACAAAACTCCTTTATTTTTTGTGTCGAGGACACTTGCTTTTTCATCCCTGCCTTTTACCTGAACTACCGGTCCATCTTTTACAAAAAGACCTACCATATCAACCACATCCTGCAATGAGCCACCGGGATTTCCGCGAAGATCAATCACAATGCCATCAACATGCGCGTCTTTTAATTTTTGAATTTCAATGGCTACATCTGTCGAAGATCTTCGTGCATTTGGGTCATTAAAATCGGCATAAAATTCAGGAAGAAAAACATACCCGATCTTATGTGTGCCATTGATAATAGCACTCTTCGCATACGTATCTTCCAAAGAAATTTTATCTCTTTTTAACGTCACAACTTTTATCGTTCCATCTGCTTTTTTCAAAGTAAGCCTTACCTCAGATCCCTGCTTTTCTCCCCTTATTAATTTCACAGCATCAGGCAATGCATACCCTGTGATATCAACAGGTAACGCCTCGCCTTCTGCAATTTTTATGATTTGGTCTTCCGGCTCTATCTGACCCGATTTCCATGCAGGCATTCCTGTTATGAGGCTAACTATTTTTACTTTTCCGTTATCATCTTTTAACTGGGCACCGATTCCAAAAAAAGTTCCGCTGAGCGATTCATCAAAAGTTCTTTTATCAATTGGAGCAAAATAAGTTGTGTGCGGATCCATTGTGCTGGTAATGGAATTTACAAAAGTGCTGAACATTTCATCCTGAGTGTTATGCGTTTTCAGCGTTTGAAAATACCGGTTCATCTGGCGTGAAACCACTGCTACTGCTTCTCTCTTTAAAGTGGAATCAGCCTTGTATGCAGAATCTTTTTTTGCACCATCTCTTTCTTGTTGCATATCAACAAACCTCGATAACACAAGGTATTTTAATCTCTTGCGGGAATAGTCATATCTCTGTTCTGCATTGATAGGATACTTTCTTTTATCACCATCTGTCTCCAACATTTCATTCATTGAAAAGTCAAAATCTTTGGAAAGTACCAATTTATAAATTGAATCAATTTCGTCAATACGTTGCTTGTAGGTGGAACTTACTGTATAAAAAGATTCGATAGGTGCACCATGGATTTCATCATCAATTCTATTCTCGATTTTCTTAAAAGAAGCAATATCTTTTTCTAAAAAAATGTATTTATCAGGATCAAGATTCGTCAGGTATCTCTTCATCACTTCCTGCGAAAATTTATCATCTATTTTTTGAGGATTATAATGCCCCTGCTCCAAAACGATCCCTACATTTCTAAGTATCATTTGATATTTTGCATTCGGATCATTGTCCCGCTTATCTCCGTTTCCCATTACTCCATAGGTCATAAATAATCCACCAAGAACAAGAATAATAAGTACCGGAATAAATTTTTTGCTCATAATAAAACTGATTATTGGGTTCATAAGTAAAAATAATAGAAATTAAAATCTTACTTAAAATTAGGATTTGAATTAACAAAGGTTTTGTAAAAGTTATAGACGGCATTTAAACATAAGTTATTGCACGCTTTGAACTAAATTAATAAAAAAATCCCGCAAGAAATTTGCAGGATTTTTTTTGGGTGGATGATGGGGCTCGAACCCACGACCCTCAGAATCACAATCTGATGCTCTAACCGACTGAGCTACAACCACCGTTTTAGGGATGGCAAAAATAATTAAAAAAATAACTTAAAAACAAATCCTTTTTAATCATAAAAATTATTTTGTTGCAACATAGGCTGCCAACCCCTTTGAGATTTTTTTTAAACTCAATTATTTAAAATTTTACTAAGCCCAAGTACCGGTTTTTAATTGTCATAGTTTTATCACCGTTTGATATTTGTATTATGCCACTCATCTACTTTTATAAATTCTCTACCAATTTCTCATTACATTTTTGCACGCATTTGAAAAACGCAAACTATAAAATGAAAACTAAAATGAGAAATACCTTTTTGGCTTGCCTGGTCATATTTATCTCTGCCAACACATTTGCCCAAATGCCCGGAGCACGGGTCATGGGTGGAGGTCAAAATTTTAATGCCGGAAAATTTTACGGAAAAGTAATTGATGGTAATTCCAACAAACCAATGGAAGCAGCCTCAGTGCAACTTACCCAAAATAAAATGGATACCGTTACTAAGAAAAAAAGAGACTTTGTTATAGCAGTAACATTGACGGACAAAAAAGGTGAATTCATTATTGATAAACTTCCTGTTATGGGAACGTATCAAATTTTGGTAACAGCCATTGGTTTTACTCCTTTTAGCGAAAAAATTGGATTCAATATTAAGATGAATGGTGGCGACATGAGCCAGATGATGAATGCTTTGGATAAAGATTTAGGTAACATAAAAATGAATGCTGATGCAAAACAATTAGAAGCTGTTGTGGTAACCGCTGGCAAAGGAATGTTGCAAATGAATATCGATAGGAAAGTTTTCAACGTTGATAAAAGTTTAACCAGCGTTGGTGGTACCGCGGTGGATGTAATGAAGAACGTGCCGTCATTGAATGTGGATATAGATGGTAATGTAACTTTACGAAACGCATCACCACAAATATTCGTAGATGGCCGTCCCAGCACACTTACATTAGATCAAATTCCTGCAGAAGAAATAGAAAGTGTGGAAATAATAACCAACCCCTCTGCTAAATTTGATGCGTCAGGTGGTGGATCAGGAATACTAAATATTGTATTAAAGAAAAACAGGAAAGCGGGCTACAATGGAAACCTGAGAGCAAGTCTCGATTCAAAAATGAGTTACGGGTTGGGTGGTAATTTTAATGTAAAGCAAGGGAAACTTAATTTTTTCGCAAACGGAATGTACAACCAACGCAAATCTGCTTCCTCACAAAATACAACACGTGTTGATAATGTAGAGAGCACCAAAATTTCTTTTAATCAAAAAGGCAAACCTGAAAATACAGGCCACTTTGCATTTGGGCGTGCGGGCGTAGATTATTTGGTGGACAACAGGAATACTATATCTTTTTCAGGTATGTTAATGAATGGAAACTTTAATAATAATTCCATGCTGGAAATTCTTAGAGATACTACCATAGGATCATATATGAGCAGCGAAAGTGGGATAACAAATACCAGTGGAGAATCAACTTTTAATAACAAAGGACTCACGTTTAGTTACAAACATAATTTTGCTAAGCCAGGGAAAGAAGTTACTGCAGATGCCAATTACAACCTCAGCAATAATAGCAATGAGTTTTACAACAACACACAATATTATATCAACAACGATTCGCCAAAAGGCCCACTGGGAAGGCAGATGAGTATGAGTAGTGGGAATACTAAATTTTTTACATCACAGGTGGATTATTCCAATCCAATTAATGATAGAATGAAAATTGAAATGGGATTGAGAGGATCTGTGAGAGATTATAATAGTGCTAATGAGAACTTTATTTACAGCGAATCCCAGAGCAAATATGTTTCCATAGCTGCGCTAAATAGTAAGTATAAATTCAAAGACCAGGTTTACGCAGGATATGTAACCTTTTCTCAAAAGATTAAAAATTTCACTTACCAGGTAGGAGGCCGTGTTGAAAGTTCTAAATACGACGGATCACTTGTTGGTTCCAATCAAAAATTTAATAACTCATTTCCTTTTAGTTTCTTTCCAAGTTTGTTCCTGACTCAAAAAATAAATGATAAACAGGACATTCAATTGAACTACTCAAGGAAAATTAACAGGCCTAATTTCTTCCAATTAATTCCTTATTATGATTATAGCGATAGTTTAAACATAAGCCGCGGAAACCCTTCACTGGTACCGGAATTCACGCATTTGGTAGAACTTAGCTACCAGTTGAATCTGAAAAAAGGAAACAATATTATTACGACCGCTTACTTTAGAAATACTGAAGATCTTATTACCAATTACCAATACCGTGATAAGAATCCGAATCCTGGAAAGCAAGATTCTATTTTCATTTCTTCTTTTGAAAATGCAAACAATTCTGTTGCTTACGGACTTGAAGTAACCGCGACAAATAAAATAGCATCATGGTGGAGCATCACATCCAATGTGAACCTTTATAATTCAAAAATAAATGGTTCAAATCTTCAAAGTAATTTGAGCAATCAACAGGTAAGTTGGTTTGGTAAGATCAATAATAATTTCACCCTTCCAAACAATTTCACGATTCAGTTATCAGGAGATTATACCAGTAAAACCATCCTGCCTCCAGCACGCAGCGGCGGCGGTGGCGGCAGAATGTATGGCGGTGGAAATTTATCAACAGCAAACGGTTATACAGAGCCAGTTTATGGTTTTGACTTTGCTGTAAAAAAAGACTTCTTAAAAGATAAATCCGCATCGGTTTCGTTGAGCATAAACGATTTTTTAAGAACCAAGGTTTACAGAGTACATTCAAAATCTGAATTTTCTAAAACCATTTATTCCTACCAGGATAATGAAAGAAGAAGAGATCCCCAGGTGGTAAGACTCAGTCTGAGCTATCGTTTTGGCAAATTCGATACGTCATTATTTAAGCGTAAAAATATGAAATCAGAGCAGGAAGGTATGCAGGAAGGCATGCAGGGATCGGGACAATAATTTTTTCGCACAATTGATGTGAAAGACAATAATTAAGCGTCGGGAATTTTCTGGTATTTTTCTTAATGGCATGTAAATTGTTTTACGACAAGAAATCAAAAATAAATTATATGCAAAAGTTATTATCAAGGAAATTCTACATTTCGTTATTCAGTGTTTTAATGCTATCTCTTGTACAGTTAGCAGTTTTTGCGCAAGACAGTGCAAGTGCTGCGTCCACTTCGTCAACTACTACATCATCAACCACTGTAACATCGGGCTTTACAATCCAGCCATGGATGTGGTTTGTAGGTGGAGCAGTCTTATTGATTATAATTATCGCGTTGGTAAGAGGTGGTGGTTCGTCTAGTACAAGAACTGAAAAAATCACAGTCACGAAGGAAGTTGATTAAATTTTTCAATCCTTTTCTCAAATTAATTTTTCAATACGGAAGTGTCAATTACCTCCGTATTTTTTTTTGAACAATGCCATGAACTCCAAACAATACATGAATGATACGACATTCATGTAGCTAACCAAAATTGCGGACAGGAATAATCCCAGAGTTAATATATTTAAACGATCATCCGGCAAACTAATTTATTGATAGTATATTTGCGCCCATTTGATAAATCGTAACACGGATTTGCATTTTTTAATGCAATTTGAAAAATAGAAAAATTATGGCTTTAAGAGCAGGAATCGTTGGGCTACCGAATGTTGGGAAATCCACATTATTTAATGCGGTAAGTAATAGTGCAAAAGCACAGGCAAGCAATTACAGATTTTGCACCATTGAGCCTAATATCGGGCTTGTAAATGTTCCTGACAAAAGGTTAGACCAATTGGCTGCATTGGTAATCCCCGAAAGAATTGTCCCTACTCAAATTGAAATAGTTGACATTGCCGGCCTTGTAAGAGGTGCCAGTAAAGGCGAGGGTTTGGGAAATAAATTTTTGGCTAACATCCGTGAAGTAGATGCGATCATTCATGTGGTTCGTTGCTTTGAAGATGAAAATATTTTGCGGGATGAAGGCCCTATCAATCCGATATGTGATAAAGAAATTATTGAAACAGAATTACAATTGAAAGATCTCGAAGGTGTTGATAAAAAACTTTCCCGTTCTGAAAAAATGCTGAAGACCGGTGACGCCAAAGTGAAACTGGAATATGAAATCCTGCAAAGATGTAAACAACATTTAGACCAGGGAAAAAATATTTTATCATTGGGTTTATCAAAGGAAGAAAAATTAATCGTTGCCGATAATTTTTTCCTCACTGACAAACCTGTTTTATATGTTGCGAATGTGGATGAAGCTTCCATGCACACAGGAAATAAATATTCCGATTTGCTGGTGAAAGCAGCTAAGGAAGAAGGCGCAGAAGTTATTATTATGACCAATGCCATTGAGGCGCAGATAGCAGAGTTTGAGAATCCGGAAGACAAAGAAATGTTTATGGAAGAGTACAAAATGGAGGAGCCCGCATTGGACAGGTTGATTCATTCTGCATACAATCTACTTAATCTATCCACTTATTTTACTGCAGGTGTGCAGGAAGTAAGAGCATGGACTATTCATAAAGGTTGGAAAGCACCGCAGGCTGCAAGCGTTATCCACACTGATTTTGAGAAAGGATTTATTAAAGCAGAAGTCATTGCCTTTAATGATTTCATTCAGTATAAATCTGAAGCCGCCTGTCGGGATAATGGCAAATTGAGAATTGAGGGAAAAGAATATCTTGTGCAAGATGGAGATGTGATGCATTTCAGATTTAATGTTTAAAGTGAAAAAATAAGTTTAAAAAAAAATAGAGGCCCGAAAGAGCTTCTATTCTTTTTTAGTATTATTCCTAAGTTTATTGGAAGAAATTTATTGTACCAACATCTGTAAAATAAATTGTGCTTAAGGCAATTAAGAAAACTAAATGCGGTTCAATTTATCAGCCTCAATTCTTTTTTGTTGGTAAGCAGAAATTGGATGAAAAGCTTTGAAACTGGACAACTTTTCCAGGTGTATTAATTCAGGTGAAACGGTAAAAGAAACATAATCGTTTTGCGAAGAAAGATAACCCGATAATCCGCTTGGAGTCAGGCTTTTTCTTTCAGCATGTTTGCCTAGCAGGCCCATCATTGCAGGAAGAGACCACATCAATAAAGCACTTGCAGAATCGGTTTGCAGGTGACTGAATTTTGCGATAGCTTCTTCAATTTTAGTTTGATCATCATCAAAAATATCCACTTTGTTTTGGCTGAGTTCGGCTTCTGTTTTCAATACTTCCAAATCATGAAACTCTGGCAAATTGATTGAAGAGTTTTTTGCCCTTTCGAAAATATCCTGTGATCCTTCCTTTCCTGAATTAGACCGGCTGATGATTCCAGCGAGTCCCAAAGGAATTATTGCAGTCATTGCTTTTGAAATTGCTGACTTCTTTTCATTCAATGCTTCAGAAGCCTTGCGGGTAAATTCTGTGGTGAAATATGTTTTGGTGTTTTGTATAATTGTTGGTGCAGCCATTTGAGCGATTTAGAAAATATGATTAGGTAAGAATTAAATCTTTCCAACAAAACAGATCTAATTTTTTTTCAAAAATAAATCAAAAAAGCTATGAGAGATTTTAAACTTCAATCGAGTGCATTTCAAAATGTCGCGGGTTGGTGAAGGACACCAACCCGGGCGGTCCGCCGTGGGCGGTCACTCACCGCCCACTTTCACCGCGACGATGCGACATTTTGAAATGCACCCCTTCAATCCTATTTATTTCTTGGCTATAAATTAAAGACGAATTCATCCTTTAAAAAATTTATAAAAGAAAAGGCGTCACTTTCGTAACGCCTCTTTATAAAAAATTATAGATTAATTATTGCGGCAGCAATACTTTATCAATTATGTGATACACTCCATTTACAGCAAGGTTATCTTTTGAAACTGCGGTAGCAGCCTGGCTGTATGGTGCACCCCCCGGAGGAAATGTTCCAGCACCAGAAAAGGTAAGTGTGGAAACAAAAGGACCGGCAAATGTTGACATAGCCATTACCCCCGGCTGCAAGGATGGAGGAACTGATGTATTTACGAGAGTGGTATAAAACACTCCAGGTGTGGTCGCAAAATTATTTGACAACACCCGAATATTAGGTTGAAACCCCTGCCCTTTATCGGTTGCCAAAAAGTGATATGCTATAATACCCTTTACTTGTGCTGTGGTAATATTATTGGAGAGTAAAAATGCGGGACCTGCTGCTACTGCGCCATTGCCGGTTGCCATTGCAATTGCTGTATCCATTGCATTGAACGGGCCAGGTTTACCTGCAAAATAACTGTTGAACGCAAGTCCAAATACGAGCGTCTGAAAAGCTGCATTGTTTGGTACAAGCACAGTCATATTGGTTAAACCATAACCTAATAAAGAATCAAGTTTACCTAATCCAACTGATCCAACATCCGCCCGGGCAATCGCTGCTTTGAAATACGAAAGGTCCGGATTGCTATATATGGCATCCTTCAATAATTTAGTAGGCGGAGCAACTATTCCAGCAACTTCATGGATTACTCCGTTTTTAAATTTGATATCTGGTGTTACAATCGGAATGGTATTGACCCATGCTACATTACCTCTTTTAGACAAAAAAATGGTATTCTTTACAGGAACCGTAGTGCCGGGAAGCAACCCAATGGTCATGTATGTCGGCAATTGTAGATTAGGAAAAGTGGTCGGAATATCTGCCGCTAAATATTGTGCGCCGGGTATCATACTGTATTGAACAATGGCTCCTACGGAAGCTAGAGGCATACCTCCTATTACAGCTTCTGAAGAAATCCCCGATGCAATAAATGCAGCGTTCGTCGGTAGAAAGATTGTAAATATTTTACTAGCATCATCCAGCATTGATAGCGCTCCGATCCTGTTTAATGCAGTTTTATAAAAACTGTAATTTGCATTTGACCCAATTACAGAAGCCAGTGTAGTTGCTACCGGATTTGCATCCGGAATAACTTTTGGCGTAGCTTCCGGAAGTTCTTTATTACAAGAAGCCATTATTAAAACCACTGAAGCGATCAGGGCAATTTTAGAACCAGCTATTAATTTTATATGTTTGAGTTTCATATCTTTTCTTTATAAGTGAGAAAAATTATTAAGGGTTAAAATAAATTATAACCAATGCTAACATAGTAAAGGCCGCCGATAGTGGCATTACCGAAACCATTGCGATAATATTGATTCAATAAATTAGTAGCTCCTAATTTTAGTAACACCTTTTGTTCAGGAAATTTATAACTAACCTGTCCATCTAATGTATGGAAAGCAGGTATTAAGCCAGTAGCAAAATCGCTCTGATACATTACATCATCCTGCCAGCGATAAGTTACATTAAATCCTGCCCTTTTGCCTGCACCAAATCCTGTGTTTCCGAAAGAAGCTCCGGCTCTGTATTTTGGCGTGTTGAAACTCGCTACAAATCCAGCAGGAACTCCATCAAGATTGTCAGAGGATGCATTAGCCGATATTGTAAAGTTGCGTGGCAATGAAAATGTAAGACTTCCACCAAATCCATAAGTAGTAACACCCTCGGCTACATTGGAAGGAATAGAGAAAACTCTTCCCAAATTTGGATCCTTTAATTTTGTTTTCCGTCCATTCTCTGTAGGGCTATTATAAACAGTTACATCTCCATTCTTAGCTTGAGCATATTGCTTTCTGGTAATAAAATCTTTATACTCGCCATAGTAAGCATAGATGTCTATCAATAATCTCTTTTGCATCCACAAACCTTTATAACCTCCTTCATAAGAACTTACAGTTTCAGCTTTGAATTTAGGAACAGTAACTGCCTGTGGTGATCCGGATCCTGAAAGAATTTCTTCTACAGAATAGATCGGGTTCGTATTGAATTTGTAAAAGTCTTTAAATGCAGGTACGCCACCAATCAGTGTAACATTATCTGCCACTGCTAAATTGATCCATTGTTGTTGCGTACTTCCAAAACGGTAAGCTTGTTGATACGACAACCGGATGTTATTATCTTCTGCAACAGTAATCACCGCAGAAAATCTTGGTGTAAACCTGCCGTCGAAATTATCGTTCTTATCGTAACGTGCAGACGCGATTAATTTCAATTTATCATTTGCTAATTTTCTTGTTGCCTGAACGTAAGCTCCATATTCATTAATTGGAATAGCTCCTGTAGAATCAGCAAACAAAGTTCCTTCAGAGTTTAACTGGTATCTTTTAAAATTACCGCCAATAATAATATCAGCGAAGCTTGAAGTAACTGATGACAAATTGTATTGACCTTCTACATTGTATAAATTGGTTTTGTCAACAAACAATCCGCCTCCTTCTGAAATAGGAATGCTTCTTACTTTATCAAAAAGAGCTTTAAACTGCTCGGAACCCGCTGCAGGTCTTCCAATATCTGCAACTGCTCGTGCGGAATTGTGCGCTGCGATATCGGTAGCACCACCCACTTTTGCACTTAAATATGCAAGAGAATATTGATAGTACCAACCGGAAGAACCGCCACTTGGTTTCCAGGCCTCGTTCGTCAACCTAGTTGCAACGGTTGCATTAAACGATTCACCCGCATCTTCCTGGGTGGTATAGGCTCGTAAGAAATATTTTGGATTGACTAACTCTAATTTATATTGTCCAATTTTTAAATTTAATAACGAATAACGATCACTGCCGGTGTAAACGGTATTTCCTGTACCCCAATATGCCGCTGCATTCAATGAAGTTTTAGGAGTGATTTTATAACTAATTGCCCCGGTTAATTTTGCATTTACAGTATTTGGATTTAAGACATCACTCTCTTTATATCCTGTGCGGGATACCGGAATAGACGAAGGCATTGAATTTATGTAAGGAGCATAAAAAGGTACTTGTGCTGCCAATACATTAAGTACATTTGATTTGATGTCAGCAGTGGTTTCATCACCATACATATTGATTCCGTCATAATTGGGATCGGTTTCTCTGGTTCCGGCAATTGATTTACCAGTAGTTCCCAAACGATCGTAATTGCGATAATCATTTGCAACCCAATCCTTAGCCTGTATCAATTCACCTGTTACTTTAAAAGCTAGTTTTTCACTTAATTTTTTTGCCCAACGAAGACTCCAGTTATAATAAGGAGACACTTTTCTGTCATTATTATCAATGTTCATCATACCGGTTTTTACCTGGAAAGATAAACCCTGGTATTTGAAAGGATCTTTACTGGATATGATCAATGCTCCATTCATACCGCCTGGGCCATATAGCGCAGAAGACGCGCCTGGCAATAGTTCCACACTTTCCACATCCAATTCCGAAAGACCAATTACTCCACCTACTGAGAAGTTTAATCCAGGAGCCTGGTTATCCATTCCATCCACTATTTGGTTTAACCGAAGGTTTCCACTTCCATTAAAACCTCTTGTACTTGGAGACGCAAACGTGAGCGAAGAGTTCACCATATCTACTCCTTTTAAATTTCCAATCATATCATAATATGAAGCGGATGCTGAACTCCTGATGTTAGCAGAACTAAATCTTTCTATAGTCACAGGTGATTCCATAATCTTTGATGGTGTTCTTGTGGCTGATACCACAACTTCCTGGCCTAAAACACTTGCAGGTGACAATGAAACTGATACTAATTGAGCTGCATTGGATACCGGAATTTCCTGCAATTCAAATCCGATCGAAGACACAATTAAAGTGACGGGTAAAGGCTGATTTGTGGTAAGGGTAAAATTTCCTTTGTCATCGGAAAATGTTCCCTCCCCAGAACCCTTAACGGTAATGGATACTGCCGGTACAGGTTCGCCCGTTCCGCTGTTTAGTACCTTACCTTTTATGGAATTGCTTTGCGCAATGGAAGCCATTGAATACAGGCTTGCGAAAAGCCCGATTGCAAAACATTTGAATGAATTTCTCATATTCTTTGATTTGGTTAGAAATTAAAAAGACAATTTAGTCTTGTTATTGGTGTTTTAAAAATATTTCTTAAAAAAAACGAGTTTATTTTTAAGAAATTTTATTCGCACTTTTGCAGCATATTTTTAAAAATTATGAAATCACATTTTTTCCCCGACCAAACTGACTTTTATAAAGGAAAAGTAAGGGATGTTTACACTATTAACGATCAATTTTTGGTTATGGTGGCAAGCAATCGCATTTCTGCTTTTGATGTTATTTTGCCTGAACCAATTCCTTTTAAAGGACAAGTTTTAAACCAAATAGCTGCTTATATGTTAGGCAACACCAGGGATATTTGTAAAAATTGGTTATTGAAAGTGCCCGCCCCTAATGTCTCAATTGGAATAAAATGCACTCCATTTAAAGTGGAAATGGTAGTGCGTGGTAATCTTACAGGCCATGCCTGGCGCACCTATTCTTCAGGAAATAAAATATTGTGTGGCGTGAAAATGCCGGACGGTCTTAAAGAAAATGATTATTTCCCAAATCCTATTATTACTCCTTCTACCAAAGCTGCAGAAGGTCACGATGAAGACATCAGCCGGGAAGATATTATCGCAAAAGGAATTGTGTCCAAAGAAGATTATGAACAATTGGAAAAATACACCCTTGCACTTTTTGCCCGTGGAAAAGAATTGGCAGCGAAGAGAGGTTTGATTCTGGTGGATACCAAATATGAATTTGGTAAAATAAACGATGAGATCATTTTAATAGATGAAATACATACTCCTGATAGCTCACGATATTTTTATGCTGAAGGTTTTGAAGAAAGACAATTGAATGGTGAGAAACAAAAGCAATTAAGCAAGGAGTTTGTAAGAGAATGGTTGATTGAAAATAATTTTATGGGCAAAGAAGGTCAGCAGGTTCCTGAAATGTCTGAAGAATGGATTTCGGTTATCCGTGACCGTTACATTGAGCTTTATGAAAAATTAATTGGTGAAAAATTTAAGCCGGAAACTTTTACTGATGAAGAAACCAATGAAAAGATAATCAATGCTCTTAACCAAATATCATAACTGTATTTCTCTATGAAGAAAATAAGTAAAGTTCTATTTGTCGCATTATTAATAAATTATTCAACTGCATTTTCTCAAACCAAAAATTATATCCAGTATGTAAAACCTATTATAGGTACAGAAAAAATGGGGCACACTTTTCCTGGTGCTACCGTTCCCTTTGGTTCAGTGCAATTGAGTCCTGATACGGATACAATTCCCTACGAAATGAATGGGCGATACAATCCTGATGTTTATAAATATTGTGCAGGTTACCAGTATGATGATCCGACCATTGTTGGATTTAGCCATACACACTTCAGTGGTACAGGGCATTCTGACCTTGGTGATTTTTTAATTATGCCCACTGTTGGCAAATTACAAATGAATCCCGGCACGAGAGATCATCCTGAAAACGGATACCGTTCCAGATTTTCACACGAGAATGAAACAGCAGAAGCCAATTATTATAAAGTGAAATTAGACGATGATAATATCCTGGCAGAATTAACTACTTCCGAAAGAGTTGGTTTTCATCAATACACATTTCCGGAATCAAATCAATCGCACATTATACTGGATTGCATGCATGGGATCTATAATTACGAAGGCAAAAATATCTGGACTTTTATAAGAGTTGAAAATGATTCCACGATTACCGGCTACCGCCAAACATCCGGTTGGGCAAGAACAAGGACGGTTTATTTTGCAATGACTTTTTCGAAACCATTTAAAACTTATGGCGCAAAGGATTTTTCCAAAGCTCAAGTGTATAAGGGCTTCTGGGGCAAGTTTGACCAGAAGAATAATTTTTCAGAAATAGCAGGAAAGCAAATGAGGCTGCATTTTGATTTTGATACAAAAGCGGGAGAAAAAATAAAAATCAAGTTTGCATTATCTCCTGTCAGCACTGAGAATGCAGCCGAAAATATGCGCAGTGAAATTGCCGGATGGAATTTTGACAAAGTAAAAAAAGAAGGGCAGGATAAGTGGAATAAAGAACTGCAAAAAATTGAGGTGGTAATGAATTCAAAAGAGGACATGACCAATTTTTACACCGCAATGTATCATGCATTTTTAAGTCCGTCTATTTATATGGATGTTAACGGACAATACCGGGGACTTGATCAAAGCGATCATAAAGCGAGTGGCTTTACAAACTACACTACGTTTTCTTTATGGGATACTTATCGAACGCTGCATCCGTTATTCAATATTATTCAACCGCGAAGAAATGACGACATGGTGAAATCAATGTTGGCACATTATGATCAAAGCACTTTAAAGATCCTTCCGGTTTGGTCTAATTCCGCAAATGATACTTGGTGTATGAGCGGTTACCACAGCGTTTCAGTAATTGCAGATGCTATCATAAAAGGAGTTTTCACTGGCGATGCCCACAAGGCACTAGACGCATGCATTGCTACGGCTACCCATCGGCGTTATGAAGGCATTGGGGAATACATCGATAATGGTTATGTGCCTTCTGATAAAAATGGAACCTCAGTTTCTAATACTCTTGAATATGCTTATGATGATTGGTGCATCGCCCAATTAGCAAAAAAATTAGGACGCAATGATGTTTATGAAGAATTTATAAAACGGTCAGGCAATTGGAAAAATGTATATGACCCTTCGATTGGCTTTATGCGTCCACGATTAAGCGACGGAACTTTTAGAAAAGATTTTGATGTTTTGCAAACCGATGGTCAGGGCTTTATAGAAGGTAATGCATGGAATTATAGTTTGTATGTACCGCAAGATCCTGCTAAATTAATTTCCGCCATGGGCGGAGAGGAAAAGTTTATTCCTCATCTTGATTCGTTGTTCACGATGCACTTGCCGGATGAGTTTTTTGAACATACCGAAGATATCACCCGCGAGGGAATTATTGGAAATTATGTACATGGAAATGAGCCCGCTCATCATGTAGCCTATATGTATAACTGGACTTCACAGCCCTGGAAAACTCAGGAAAGAATCCGGATGATTTTAAAGAAACAATATCACAATGGCCCGGCAGGACTGGGTGGCAACGATGATTGCGGGCAAATGAGTGCATGGTATATTATGAGTTCCATTGGCTTCTACCCTGTTGCTCCAGGATCTTTACAATATGCCATTGGAAGCCCGGCAGTAAATCACGCAGTTTTAAATTTAGAGAATGGTAAACAATTTATCATTGATGTAAAAAACCAAAGTGAAACCAATGTGTATGTCAATAAAATTGAATTGAACGGGAAAAAATTAAATGGATTTTTCCTTAATCACAATGACATCGTTAATGGAGGCAACATTGTTTTTTACATGAGCTCAAGGCCGGCAAAAAAATAATGTCTGTGGATTCTTAAACAATCTGCATCACTGCATATAAGGCAGTGACAGAAATGATTGCCCACAAAATAATTCCCTGCAACAGAGGCTTTATCCCCACTGCTTTTAAAACACTGGACGATAAACCTGCACCAATTAAAAATAAGGTAACTGTTAAACCAATTTTTGCCAGATAGACTAACCATGCAGATATCGGATGTATTACAGGCAGATAGGTATTTATAATCATGGCGAGAATAAACAGACCAATGAAATAAGGGATTTTTACTTTTTGTTTTCCCTTTTTAAAAAACATCGAAGTAAATAATGCAACCGGAATAATCCACAGAGCCCTTGCCAACTTTACTGTCGTTGCTATATGCAATGCCTCAGCACCATATTTGTTTGCAGCACCAACAACCGAACTGGTATCATGTATTGCAATGGCACTCCATATTCCAAATTGCATTTGTGATAAATGCAATTGATGACCGATGTAAGGAAACAAAAACAATGCAACTGAATTCAAAATAAAAATCGTTCCTAGCGCAACCGATATTTGTTTTTCATCTGCGTTAATGATAGGGCTGATAGCTGCAATGGCGCTACCACCGCATATCGCCGTACCACATGAAATTAAATGTGAAGTTTTTCCATCAATTTTAAAAAACTTCCCGATCAATAACCCAATTATTAATGTGCCAATAATAGATACTACCGTAAAAAGAATTCCTTCTCTCCCGGCCTGTATTGCGCTTTGAACATTCATTCCAAATCCTAATCCGATCACTGAAATTTTTAACAGCCAGGACGTTGCTTTGTGATTCAAATGAATGTAAGGATGGCCTGAAAACTGTGCGATTGCAAATCCAATCAGTAACGCAATTGGCGGAGAAACAAAAGGAGTAAGACACGCGATGAGCGCGATAATAAAAATTATTTCACGAGCGGAAATGCGTCTGTCTAAAAAGAATGTAAACTTTTGTTTTAACGAACTTTCAATTTCTTTTTCCATCAGTGACTTACATTATTTGTAATGCAAAATTCATTGGTTTAAAAAGGAAAGAGAAATCGCTTTTGGTAATGCCCGATTACTTTAAGTTATAGTGGCGCGCAAATTTCATGAACAGTTCAGGCAATGCCTCATGTTGGCCATGCGGTTGAATAAAATAAAAATATCGTTCAATTTTTAAACCCTTAATCTCAATGTTTCTAAGGTCATTATTTTGAATTTCATTTTGGATAGAATGGATAGAAAGAAAGGCCATACATTCAGAATGCATCAGGTAAGATTTTATGCTTTCGGTGCTCGCCAACTGCATCTCTACTTTTAAATTATTCAATTTTAATCCAATTGTTTTTAGCGCGTGAGATATCACCTCCAGCGTACCGGAGCCAGGCTCTCGCAACAATAACGGAATATTTAATAAATCTTTTGCTGATAGGATTTCTTTTCTCAAATTATTTTTTTCTGCAGCTACCAACACAATCTCATCTTTAATAAACTCACTGTATTTTATAGAAGAATTTTTTGAATGCCCTTCAATAATTCCCAGGTCAATTTCTTTATTGATCAAAGCCTTTTCAATATTTTCAGTATTGAGATTGATAAGGGTTATCTCTACATCTTTAAACTTTTTGTGAAACGCTGCCAGCACAGGCGGAACCACGTATTGCGCGACTGTCGTGCTCGCTCCTATTCTCAATCTACCTTTATGCTGATGGGTATAATTGTTCATTTCAAATTCAAGGTTGCGATAAAATGCAAACAATTGTTCTGTGTGTTGAAGCAACGCGCTGCCCGCAGGAGTCAGTTTGATGCGGGTGCCATTCCTTTCAAAAAGTTTCACTTTAAAATGATGCTCCACCTCTTGTATGTGCTTGGTTACAGCGGGTTGGGAAATAAATAATTCAGCCGCGGCTTTAGTAAAGTTGAGTCGCTTTGCAACGGTATGAAACACTTGTAAGCGGAAATCAAACATTTTAAAATAATTGGTGAAAGAAAATACTCACGGCAACAATTTACCCAACAAAATTGATTTGGAAGATTTATTAAGACTGCAATCGAAAAAATCCGGAACAAAAAAAACTGCATTCGGGATGCAGTTTTTTTTGAAATTATTTTTAAGATTTGCCGGACAACTATTACGCAGAATCATCTCCCAACTAAAATTTTATTTTTCATACGGAAAATTCCTGGAGACTTTACGCATCATTCTTTCCATTAACTGGTCAGTTGAACCCATTAAATTATCATCCATCGCTTTGTAAAAACGCCATAAAAGATCTCCGTCTTTTCCATTATAAATTTGCATGGTAAGTGCACCGCTCCCGGTTTTACTCCCCATACCTCCTATTAAAATAGTCTTAGCAATTGCACCCGCTTCCGATGCTGTTTTTTCATAGGCATAATTGCATTTGATAATTGCATCAACCTTTAAAATTTTACAAATAGAATCAGCAGTAAGTTCATCCAAATGATCCATAACACCTTGTGCTTTCAGCAGAGCATTGGTACGGCTGACATCCTGAAAGGTCACGCTGTACTTATCAGCCTTCCGCAACAAATAAGTAAACATTGATTGCTGCAAATTTTTGGAAATACTTTTTTCTTCATTTTTGTTGGCAGCCTCATCGTAATTTTTTGGGGTACGCTTGTATGTTATCGAGGTTTCAAAAGGAATGATAGCAACAATTTTTTGCCGATCAAGTTGATCCTTCATATTGGGTGCCGAATAGGTTTGTTTGGCACCTTCAAATTGAGCAAAGGTAGTCAGGGCAATACATACAGATAGAAGTGTGATAAACGTTTTTCTCATACAGTTTCATTTATTAATTTAAGTTTTGTGCGAATGTAATTTATTTTTGAAGTAGGTTATTCATTCTAGCCCTCGATTTATTAAATATCATAAGACCATTTTTTTGCCCTTTTCTTTTTTCTTTTCTCTCATCCTCTGGCAAATTATAAAAGGACTGACATTCGCTGCTGCAACAACCGTCGTATTTCTTAGCACACGCTTCGCATTGAATAAATAAAAGATGGCAGGCTTCATTCGCACAATTAGTATGGGTATCGCAAATCTCCCCACATTGGTGGCAATGGCTAATAATTTCCTCACCTATCTTTTCGCCTAGGCGTCCGTCAAAAACAAAATTTTTCCCTAAAAATTTATTAGGCAAATTTTCTGCTGCCACTTTATTAGCATATTGAATAATGCCTCCTTCTAAATGATATACATTTTTAAACCCGTTCATAAGCATGTAGGCACTCGCCTTTTCACAACGAATACCACCCGTGCAATACATTATAATCGGATTGTCTTTCTTGTCTTTTAAAATATCCACAGCCATGGGCAATTGTTCCCGAAATGTCTCTGAGGGAATTTCAATCGCATTTTCAAAATGACCCACCTCATATTCATAATGGTTGCGCATATCAACAACAATGGTATCAGGGTTCGCAGTGAGTTTATTAAAAGAGGAAGCATCCACATATTTTCCTTTTTCCCGCATATCAAATTGGGGATCTGAAATACCATCCGCTACAATCTTATCCCGCACTTTTACTTTCAATACCCAAAAGCTTTTTCCATCTTTGTCAACTGCGATATTAATTCGCAAATCATTTAAAAACGAGATGCTTTTTATGTATTCCTTGAACTGGGTAAAATTACTCTCAGGAACACTCGCTTGCGCATTAATTCCTTCCTGAGCAATGTACACCCTCCCAAATACTTTTAGTGGATTTAAGTTCTTATAAAATTCATCACGAAACGCCTGTGTATCGGCAATGTAGGCATATTGATAAAAAGAAATAGTGATCCGGGGTTCTGTTTCTTCGAGGAGCAATTTCTTTAATTCCTTTTGAGAAACACGGTTGTGCAATAGAGACATAATACATCAGATTTTTATCATTTTTTCGAGAGACATTTACAGGATGAATCAAGCCCAAAACGGGTGATAAAAACGGTGCTGCAAATATAATCTTTTCTTCATTTCTTAAAAATTGGTATGAGGATTGATTAGGGGTTATCAAAATAAAATATTTTTAATCAAACGTATTAAATTATGAAAAAGACAATTGTTTTAGGAGTAGCTGTATTATTTGCTTTTGGTGCAAATGCTCAGGTAGAAGCTCATTTTGGATTAAAGGGAGGATTGAATGCCTCAGAACTTCATAGTAAAGATGTAAAAGCCGATACTAAGATTGGTTTTCATGTTGGCGGTTTAGCGCACATTCACGGAAACAGTAATTGGGCATTTCAACCAGAAGTTATGTATTCTCTGGAAGGTGCTAAATACAAAACACCACTTGGCACGCTCAACAGAAATCTTAGCTTTATAAATGTGCCCTTACTAGCACAGTATATGTTTGACAATGGTTTCAGGATTGAAGCGGGTCCGCAAATTGGGTTTTTGATGAGCGCGAAAGATAAAATTGACAATTCTAATCCAGATATTAAAGGCCAGTTTAAGTCAACAGCTGTCTCTTTACCTGTTGGTGTAGGCTACTTAACTAGATCAGGTTTAGGTTTTGATGCGCGTTATAATTTTGGCTTGACAGATCTCAACAAAGATGGCCAAAGCGTTAAAGGAAATAATTTCCAGTTCGGTATTTTTTGGCAGTTCAGTGATCCAAAAATAAAAAAATAATTAAACAATTTTTATTGTAAAAGCAGCCATTGAATTTCTTCAATGGCTGCTTTTTCTTTTCGATTTTAACTTTTGAGAATTATTCCCATGAGGCTACCTTTACTCCAGTAAAATTGCAAAATGTCTGCACACTCCAACCAAACCCCTTTTTTTGAAAAAATTAATTCGTATGTCAAACTCTTGATTTCTTTATCAATTGGCGTCATCGTTTATTTTTTATTTACAATAAAAGAAATGAATCCGCTTACACATTTTATGTTAGGATGGAACACGTTTAGCCTTTGTATGATCGTATTGAGTTTGATTACATTTTCAATAACAAAAGCCCAACAGATAAGGACTCAGGCAAAAAAACAAGACCCTAACAGGTCTGTAATTTTTGCAATAATTATCGTCGCAACCTTAGCAAGCTTTCTTGCGGTGCTTCTATTAATTCTTTCGAAAAAAGATAGCCCTCAACATTCTGCCTGGGAAACACCGGTGGCTATTGCAGGGATGTTGCTTTCCTGGTTTTTGATTCATACAATTTTCACACTTCGTTATGCCCATATTTATTATTCCAATCACCAAACAAAATCTAATACACATGCAGGTGGGTTAGAATTCCCCGATGATGAAAAGCCTGAATATTTTGACTTTGCTTATTTTTCTTTTGTGCTTGGTATGACCTTCCAGGTTTCTGATGTGCAGATAACTTCAAAGAGACTGAGGAAGTTAGCGTTACTCCACGGACTTTTATCATTCATTTTTAATACCATAATGATTGCACTTACCATTAATCTAATTGCTAATTAGTGGATTAAAAAATGGCTCTCACGGATGCACGTCCTGTATGCACTGTCGGGTTATTTCCGGGTTTTCTTCCTTCGTATTGAAGATTTAGTTCGATGTTACCTGCCAGCCTTTTTGTTAGCTCAAGATTCCATAAATAATTTTTACCGGGAAGCAAACCATCGAGTAAAATATACCCGACTGTGCTATTAGGATTTCCCTGGTAACTGATGTTATTGAGAGAGAACCTTCCGTTGATAGTACCGCTCGAAAGCGCATTGTACCTGACTTCGGCAGCCAACTGGTTATTTTTTGCGGATTCTTTCAGCCCGATTTTATTATCTTTTGTGTCGTAGGTATAAATCAGACTTACCCGAAAATCACTTTTATAAATATAACTGACTGATGGTTCGACAGCCACTTCTTCCACCAGGTAATTTCTATTAGCGAATGAAGGTGTCGTTAATTGATTTCGTATAAGCTTGTTAGTTATAGTGGTAGTAAATGATTTGTTTAAATTCCAACGTCCTTTGATATCGATATTGCGTCTTGCATTACTTTCAAAACCGTAATTTAAAAGAGACTTGGAATTATTGAGCCTGTGTGTTACATCCAAACCCCAGGTATTGTTGGTTCGGTTAAAATAAAGTGTGTTAGATAAAAAAGAATAAAGCGTTATTAACGATGTATCATTTAATGTTTTACTAAAAGGATTAAACTGGAAAGAACCGCCGGAAAGCTCTTTCTTATTGACTTGCAGCGATGAAGAAGTACTGAATTTTGAAATGAATTTTAAAACTCTGTTTGAGGTGTTTGAAGAAATCATTGAAGCCGGATTTAATCCCAGGTGATAATTAAATTGTAAATAGTTTGCTTTAACATATTCATTTGTTGGCGTAAATATTCTTATCCATCTTTTTTGATCCTGAAAAACAGCAATCTCAAATTCATTTAATTGTGGAATATTATCATTATTATAATCAATCCATGTATAGTACCCCTGCCCTGCCGGCACTTCGAGGTAGGTGTATTCTCGCTTCTGTTCTTGTCCTGAACCCACCTCATATAAAACACTTCCCACCAAAAGACCTTTCCATTCGTTAATGGCGTACTCTGCCCTGCCTAAAAGGCTTTCATCACTTTTTATATTTGATAAGCCTAAGCTTTCAACATTTAATTTTCTATAGGTAGCATTAAATTTAAACTGTTGATTTTCATTTTTTAATAGCTCAGTGGTAACAGAAACATTTTGGCTCTTGTCGCTTGTAATTAGTTTGCTGCCTGATGGATTTTTATTTTCACGGGAAAAATAACTAACACCCCATCGGTTTAATTTGGTTTCATTTGATTTTACATAAACCTGCCAGAGATTAAATCCAAAACTTATGGGCAACAAAGTGTCATAAATTTTATTTAGTTGTTGATTATTTTCTGATGAAAAGCCTCCCCCAATTTTTATATTTTTCAATTGTGAAAATTTTCTGCTTACATCAATTGACGGCCTTATAAAATTCCCCCTTTGCACAGGGCTGTTGATATGCGTAAAATAAAAACGGTTAGAAAATTGCCAGCCTTTCACATTTAAATCACTTTCAAAAGAATTGCGTACACCAGTGTATTTATCACTTCTTGAATAATTTGTGAACTGGTATTTTGCAAAATTATTTTTCTCATCATTAATTTGCAAGGATGCATTCACAGTATTTTCAGATGCGGCTGATGAAAAAATTGGCAAACCCCAATCGCGATTAAATTCCACATTTCTTAAAGTTTCTAATGGTTTAAATTTATCCTCAACAAACTCATATCCCAATTGTGTTTGTAAGACCAAACCCTTCTTTAAATTTTTAAATATTTTCTCCTGCATCACATAGTCAACCTTTGCAGCTACTCCCTTATTTGCATTATCATCTTTTGAAGAAAAAGTATTCACGTCATAATTGCTCATGGCCAGCTCAGCTTTCAAAAATGATTTTTCATTGAAAAAATACTGTGCAGCGCCTGTTATTAATTGATGCTTTTTGGGAGTGATCAATAATACAACAGGCTCCCAATCACCTTGCCTGGTGCCGTTTTGCGGCTGCACCCATTGAAACACGCGACCATTTGCATTTCCAGCTACAGGGATATAATTTCCTTTGCCCATCCCCACATTGGTAAAAGATAAACTGTATAAAGAATCTGTTTTACTCACTGAATATTCATAGAGCGTATCACGAACACCGTTATAAATCGTATCAATTTTTCTATACAGAATTTTATTAACCGAAAAAGTATCTAATTGTGCATTGGGATAAATGGCACTGCCAATATCATTTCCAATTCCAGACAGGAATTGCTTTTGCTCACCTGAAAGTGTTTGATTTATAGAAGAATTTTTTGCATCATTATTTGAAAATGCACCAAAACTTAATTTCAATTTGTTATTGAGATTTACTTCGTCGCTTGCATAAAGCATAGAGTTTAAAAAGTTCCTGTCAGAGTATTCAAACTCTACTTGTATCCGGCTGTCTTTCGTTATTAATCGTTTAACGGTGAATGTTAGTTCAGCGATATTATAGTCAATGATATAATCCTGGTCCTCGCCACGGGTCAATAATTGCCCATCAATATACACGCGTTCTGTGCCAGCTAATACTGCAAAGTACAATTCGTTATTAGCCCCTGAAAGTCGGTACGGTCCCTGGTTTCCTTCTAAAGGTTGAATTACATTTCTTACAAATTTACCTTTCGCAATGGCTCCGCTTGCTAAAAAAGAGTTTGATACGTTTTTACTTATTTTGTTTTCTGTAAGAAAAGAAGCGCCTTGTAATCTTTTATAAAAATTCAAAAAATAGTTTTGGCTTTGCCTCACATCAATATCACCGAAATTGGCCTGCCAACCTTTCTTTTTTATTTGCATAAAAATTTTATCAAAGTCTCTTATATCCTGCGTGTTTCCCTGTGGCTGAACCGGTATATTATTATCACTAATAGCTGCAGTGAGCTCCAGGCTATCTCCAATAAAACCATTAAGCTGAAGATTTAGCGTAGAATTTACAACAGCATCCTGGTTGTTTCCAAAAGAAATCCCTCGGCCAAAACTTCCATTATAATTAATGTTGCCAAAGTCAATAATCTTTTCCTTCTCAGGGTTTTTAAATGTAAATGGTTTGTCAGCCAGGAAATTAAAACGAATACTGTCATAATTCAGCCGATTTCTTACAGCATTTAATTTGTAAGGAAATACTCTGTAATTTATTTCAACACTGTCCGGTAAATTATCTTCTTTCCATGTAATTAAAGCACTTACATAATCCACTTCATATTTTGAGGGTGAAATATCTTTTATAAAAACTGTATTTGGAATAATACTGTTATCATCTACCAATACCGGGTTCGCTTTTGTAGAAATCTTTTTGCTCCGGAAATTAGAAATAGCACCTGGCTTTTGCTGTGAAAATCCTTGGGTAAAAAATAGAGCAAGAAATATAAGGAGATATAATCTTTCGGGTTTCAAGCAGTACAATTTTTCAATGGCTTAAAATTAGTATTAATTAGTGAATGCAAGTCGAATAGCCACTACGCTAACTATAGAACGCTTTATTGGAATTTTCTTTATACATGCTTTCAAAAAAAATTGCCACTGATAATGATCAGCAGCAATTTCAATTCGATAAATATTTACGGGACTATTATATTAATACATTTAATTTTCGTGCCTGGCAGGATCTGGTCTTTCCAATAATTCCGAAGACATTGATGCCGAAAAATATTCCCTGTTCATTCTTGCAATGTTTTCTACGGAGATTCCTTTGGGACATTCCGCTTCGCAATTATAAATATTTCCACAGTTACCAAACCCTTCTTTATCCATCTGTCCTACCATATTAGCAACTCTTAATTTCCTTTCCGGTTCACCTTGCGGCAACAATGCTAACTGCGAAACTTTAGCACTTACAAAAAGCATAGCCGAACCATTAGGACAGGCTGCAACGCAGGCACCGCAACCAATACAGGCTGCTGAATCAAATGCCTCGTCCGCTTTATTCTTATCAATGGGGATAGCATTTGCATCGGCAAAGTTTCCAGTATTTACTGACACAAATCCACCAGCTTCAATAATTCTGTCAAATGCCCTTCTGTCCACCATTAAATCTTTGATGACAGGAAACGCGGAAGATCTCCAAGGTTCTACCACAATTGTGTCACCATCTTTATAAGCCCGCATGTGCAGTTGACAAACCGTATTTTTCTGCCAGGGGCCATGAGCGCGCCCATCTACATACATGCTACAAGCTCCACAAATTCCCTCCCTACAGTCATGATCAAAAGTAACAGGCTCTTTATTTTCACTAACCAATTGCTCATTTAATACATCAAACATTTCCAGAAACGACATTTCAGATGAAATATCTTTTACTTTAAACGTTTCAAAATGTCCCTTTGTATTTGCATTTTTTTGACGCCAAACTTTAAGGGTAAGATTCATATTGTAGTGCTCCATTGTCTTTTACTTTTCTTTTTTCTTAAGATAATTAAGGTAATCCTTGTATTTTATTTTACGATTTTCATCAGGTTTCAAATTATACCAGTATATCCAGGCACTTATTGATTTTCCTGATCTTAACCTCACCTGGTTCTTTTTTCTTCTGAATTCTTCTCCTTCATATTTATCAAGGATCTTAAATATTTTATCCGAATCATTAATTAAAAAAACATCACCCACAACTTCGTTAGTTTTATTCTTTTCTTTTATTGCTCCAGGATACTTTCCCAAATCATAAAGAGATGCCTCGACTTTAGCTTTCCCAATATATTCCATATCTTTTGAAACCCGGTTCTTCAATTTAAGATCGTAGTCATTACGCAAGGTTCCATATACAAACAGGTAATCTTCAGTATTCATTAGTTGATCTTATTTAATAGCC
>JBDSHT010000179.1:0-10312 GCA_039918315.1 Ginsengibacter sp.
TGGATTTTATTTCGATGTTATAATGATTCATAAGATTTTTTTGTCTGGCATACGCTTCAACAGAATCTATTAATACATTGAGTAATGGTTTGGATGCGGGTATTTTTTTCTGCTGCGGAAACCCGGGGTGAGGTTTTAAACCCACATCATATTTCGCAATACTATCATAATCCATATTAAACAAAAGCCGGCTTAGCCCGTCTTCTTTTGTCATCGTTTTTCCTTCGGGAGTTAAGCAAAAGTCGCTGTTAAAATAACCATCATGCGACACTACAATTTTTTTGTCCTTCGACATTTGTAAATCCATTTCCAATGTGCAACCAAAGTCGATTGCATTCTTTTGTGAAGCAATTGTATTCTCGGGCATTAAACCACGACCACCGCGGTGAGCCTGTTCGTCAAAATGTTTGGTTACCATGTTCTGTGTTGTTTTACAGCCAAAAGAAATTATTAACGGGAAATACAAAAAATAAAATAAAGATTTGTTCATCTTTCCAAAGATTTTTAATTAAAAATTATAACCGTTAGCGATGCTTAGACTTTACCCATAAAAGGATCGCTGAAACTTTCTTTACCTGTTTCAACCCTGCCGGCAAAACGTTTCATAAATGAATTATTTCCTTTTACCCGTATAGAAAAATCGTACCAGCCAAAAGTCTTTGACGTGCTTAAAATAATTACTGCAGCCGCTGAAGGCGAAATCTTTTTTGATAAGTTTTTATTCTTGTAGGCATTGTCAATGATCTCGATTTCGAAATCCTTATCAGCAGATTGGTTCATTATTTTCAATTCAACGTTTCCGGAAAGTTTGCTTTTCAGCAAACGGCTTCTTTCATAATCGCAATGGATATGGAGTTGTGGGTCTTTTACATTTCCGGCTAATTCGCGAAAGAAGCCATTGGGCCCGTAAAACCGGAGATGGTATTCGTTATTTCTGAATGCATTCAGAGGCCACTGCTCAGTTAAACTCTCTCCCGCAGCCACGGCATAATGCCATGTGCGTACAGCTTCAAAATTTTGTTCATTTTTTTTCTCGGCCTCCAACGAAATGTATTCGCCGGGAGCATACACTATAAAAGGAGACCCCGAAGAAGACTCACCAAAGACTTCATTTTGAGCCGACATTTTTATCTCAATCATTTTATGATCAGCACTCAACAAACTATCCGCGTGAAGCTGGTAAGGCAAAGGGTTTGCGGGACGCACACCAGGTTCCTGACAAATACCTGATTTAGATGGGTCGATATTTATAGCAGCTATTTCTGCATCTGATAATTTTTTAAAACCGGTTGGCTCCTCTTTGAATTTGGCATTATAAATTTTTTCGAGAAACGGATCCCTCTCCAAAAAAAGTACTGCTTCCTTTTGCTTCTCATCAAATTTTGTAAAAGCCGCAGTAAGATTTCCGCAGATAGTTCGCCTCCATTGGCTTATATTTTCTTCCCTGATATTTTTCTTGAATTTTGCGTTGACAAAATTTTCAAGGAACTGTAACGATGATGTGTGATCGAAAACCTGCGAACATACTTTGCCACCGCGGCTCCAGGGAGATGCAATGATCATTGGCACCCTGAAACCAAGTCCTATCGGGCCACTCCGGGCTTGCTTCTCAGATATGCCCTGCTGTATTTCCCTCTCGCTGCGAATGTATTCCACGCCCGTTACATTTATACCCGGCGAGCATCTGCCGGTTTTAGTATCCTTCGGATCGGGAGCAACAAAGGGAGGTTGATGATCAAAATAACCATCATTTTCATCATAGGTAAGAATGAAAATTGTTTTTTTCCACACCTCCGGATTTTTAGTAAGGATGTCTAATATTTCTGAAGTGAGCCATGCGCCATACCACGGTGCACTTGGATGATCAGAAAGATTTTGAGAAGGAACCAGCCAGGAAACGGTTGGCAATTCGCCTGAATCCACGTCTTTTCTAAACTGGTATAATACATCCCCTTTTGGAGCCATCAACTCGCGCTCTATTCCTTCTTCTTTGTATTTTACCTGAGCCAGTCGATGATAATCCGCATCCCCTTCATTGGTGATAAATGCCCTTCGGTAAATATTTTTCTGATGAGCCGATAACTTTTCAAAATTCTCTTTGCTCCACTTTTCCAACTGCGTTTTTGAATCTTCTAAAACTTCGTTTTTCTTTTCAATTTCTATTTGCAATTTTTTATACGCTTCTTCTGTAGATGCCGTGGCTACCAGTTTCTTTTCGGCAACTGATATTTCTGTGGGAAGAGATTCAATACGATCACGCAGGCTTTGAACATATCTTGAGCTAAACCGGACATTGTATTGCGACAAAAATTCCAGCGGGTTACAACCAAAATTAGACAGCCAGGCGCGTTCTTCTCCTACAAAGCCACCACCTGCAGAAATATCATTTTGGTACACTTTCCAGGTGATATCATTTTCTTCCAGCCGCTCCGGAAATGTTTTCCAATGGGCTTCTCCATAAGGTATTGAGTTATTAATATACGCTTTCGCTTCTTCGCTTTTTTCTGCCCGGATAGTGCCTCCCCACAGATACAAACGATTGGGCCAGGTACTCGTCATCGCAGAACAAAAATGCTGGTCGCAAACTGTAAAAGCATCTGCCATTGAATAATTGAAAGGAAGGTCTGAGCGGGAATAATGGCCTAAAGTAATAGGCATGTCCGCATACTTTTTATTTCCTGATCGTTTTGAATCCAGCCATTTATCATGCTTTCCTGAATTGTACGCGTCAACCTGGCTGGAACGATTGTGTGGAATATCGCCCATCCATGTTATTTTGGTTTCTTTTATGTCAAAATGAAAAGGCGCATACGTGTCACCTGCTTTGTTGGATTGGAGCCAAACCAAATTTTTGTTAGGTAATGTAATGGCTCTCGGGTCATTGAAACCTCTAACCCCACGCATGCTTCCAAAACAATGATCGAAGGACCGATTCTCTTGCATAAGAATGACCACGTGTTCTGCGTCCAGGTAGGTACTGCCATCGAGAGGATTTATCGCGAATGCCCGTTGAATAGAGGCTGGCAGCGATCCTGAGAATGCTGCTGCTCCTGAAAGCAAAGCCGATTTTTTTAAAAATTCTCTTCTGTTATCCATTTGAAATGTTTAAAAAATTGATAAGTGAAAGGAATGTATTCGATGGCATAAAATTATGAGATCAATTTTGAATTCCATGGCAATAATTCTATCAGCATAGCTACTCCTGATTTCCGCACTTTTTTAAAACGTGCCCTGAAAGTATTGATTTTGCTGGATTGAGTTTTTAAAATGAGTGTCCCGTAGGTATATTTGGGCATGTTTTTGCGAAAAATGAAAAATAAATCAGGGAGCACTTCTGTACAAGTAACTTCCAAAGAAAGAGGAAAATATAAAGTGGTTAAAACAATTGGCAGCACCAATAGTGAACAAGAAATTCAAAAGCTAGTATTTCTTGCCCGCCTGGTCTTCCCTTTGCAGTTTATCGTTTTTTGGATAAGCTTAATAGCAACCTGAAAGAACGTGTTGAACAAAAATTTAATCTTGAAAAGCCAATCATTGTTGCAGATTCGGGGTTACTATCAAAAGAAAATATTATAGCACTAGACTAAAAAAATTTTGTATGATATTTCAACAATAAAAACAACAAATAAAATAAAAAATTAATCGATAGCGATATTCTGAAAATAAAGGGGTCTGCTGAAATTCGCCTTATTGTTAGCTATGCCAACAACAGAGCTGCCAAAGATGAACACAATCGAAAGAGAGGTTTACAACGATTGGAAAAACAGAACCAGTCAGGCAAACTCACTAAATCGAGCATTAACAACAAGGGGTATAATAAGTACTTAAAATTGAAAGGCGAAATTATCCATTAAAATCGATTACGAAAGGTTCGATTAGGATAATGCCTGGGATGGTTTAAAAGGTTACATCACCAACACTAAAATCTCAGATAAGCAGGTAATTGAAAATTATAAAAACCTTTGGCATATTGGGAGAAATCAAATTTATCCCCTAAAAAAGCCGCTGAATTAACTCATAATATGTATCAGATAACCTATACTCTTCCCGAGTCAAAACATAAAAAACAAAGCTTCTAAAAATTTATGAACAGCAGGCTGAATTATATCAGATTCTTGAATGCCTGCCATGAAGCGGAATCATTGTCGAGATCTCTCATTGAAAACTAGTTTGTCCGGCTCGTAAAATTACAAATATAAAATTTCGCTTTTAGAATATTAGCTTGACTGATTTTTAGAATGCTTTCTCGCTTCTTTATGACATTCTAATTGAACTTTCGATAACATACAAAATATCTTGCTAATATTGAAACTATCTCCAGTCATATTCACGATTAATAATAGCTTCGCAAGTAATAATTTATGAATATGCGGCATTTTCTAACTGTCTTTATTGCGTTCTTTTTTTTTCAGCCCTTGTTTGCATTGGAAAATTATACCATCAGCGGCACCATCAGGAACAAGGCCACGGGAGAAAGTATTATTGGTGCAACTATCACGCTTAAAGGAACGCAGGAATCAGTTTTATCTAATGAATATGGGTTTTATTCTATCAGGCTGCCTGAAGGCGATCGTACGTTGGTAGTGAGTTACAGCGGAATGAAGGATCAGCAAATACTAATTAAGCTTACACAAAATATTCAAAAGGATATCTATCTGGAATTTCAGCCTACTACTTTAGACGAGGTTGTAATTACCTCGCCTGTTACAGGCCGCAGTATCGCAGGCACGCAGATGGGAGTAGAAAGATTATCGGCGACTGATATGAAATATATTCCGCAGCTTTTTGGTGAAAAGGATCCTTTAAAAGCCATACAATTGTTGCCCGGCATTAAATCTGCAGGCGAAGGGAGCAGTGGCATTTACGTTCGCGGAGGTGCGGCGGATCAAAATCTAATTTTGTTGGATGAGGCTGTTGTTTATAATGCATCTCATCTCCTTGGATTTTTTTCCACGTTTAATTCTGATGCTGTAAAAGATATTACCGTTTATAAAGGGGGTATGCCTGCCCGTTATGGTGGCCGTCTTTCCAGCGTTATCGACATTCGTATGAATGATGGGAATAACCAGCGATTAAGCGTGAGCGGTGGTCTGGGATTAATTTCATCCAAACTAAATATCGAAGGCCCGATTCAAAAAGATAAATCCAGTTTCTTATTGTCTGGTCGCACCACCTATGCGGATCTGTTTTTAGAACTTTCGAAAGATTCTTCCATCAACAGGAACCGTCTTGGCTTTTATGATCTCAATGCAAAAATGAATTTTATGCTTGGTAAAAAAGATCAACTTTTTTTATCAGGATATTTTGGAAGTGATCATCTGAAAGCAGGAAATGAATTTGGCCTGCGCTGGGGCAATAGTACCGCTACGCTGCGATGGAACCATATCTACAACAATAATATTTTTTCTAACACCTCACTTATTTACAGCAATTATAATTACGATATTGATATAAATCTTGGTGCCAATAATTTGAATATTTTTTCACAAATAAGGGACTGGAATCTGAAACAGGAACTGCAATGGAATCGTGGAAGTAAACATAATGTTACCCTCGGTTTCAATTCTATTTATCATTCGCTCCATCCCGGCGATGTCACTTCTTCTGCTGCGTCTAATTTTAATGATATTATGTTTCAGAAAAGGTATGCATGGGAAAATGCTTTGTTCTGGTCAGACACCTGGAAGGCATCGAAGACTATAAGCGTTACTTATGGTTTGCGTGGGAGTAGCTTCAGTCTTATAGGTAAGGGCGATTTCTATACACTGAATGAAAGTGGCACTATCACAGATACCAATCGTGTAAGAGAGGGAAAGTTTTATAAAACGTATTTTTATGCAGAGCCAAGACTGGCAGCGCGTTTCCTGTTGAATGCCACCACTTCGCTTAAGGCCTCGTATGCACGCAACACACAAAACCTGCATTTGATTTCGAACTCCACCACGGCAAGGCCAACCGACAAATGGGTTGCCAGTACCAACAATATCAAACCTGAAATTGCTGATGAATTTTCATTGGGGTATTATAAAAATCTTGGAACGAAATATGAACTAACTGCAGAAACTTATTACAAGGCCATGCAACACCAAATAGATTATAGAGACGGTGCAGAGATCAATAATGCGGATGCAATAGAAAGCCAATTATTGTATGGTATTGGCAGGGCTTATGGTTTAGAGTTTTTGTTGAAAAAGAAATCAGGAAAATTAAGTGGATGGGTGAGTTATACACTTAGTAAAACTGAAAAGCAAATCGATGGCATTAATGACGATGAATGGTACAACGCAAGGCAAGATCGTACTCATGAAGTAGCCATAGTTACTACTTTGAACCTGGGAAAAAAATGGACACTGTCTGCCAATTGGATATTTTATACGGGCGATGCGGTTTCTTTTCCCGAAGGGAAATATACGCTTGACGGGCAAATATATTTTTATTATACAAAAAGAAATGGATATCGAATGCCGGACTATCATCGCCTGGACATTGGTGCTACCAAGGTTTTTAAGACCCGAGGCCGTTATCATTCAGAGATAACCTTCAGCTTGTATAATGCGTATGGGAGAGAAAATGCGTATGCAATTTCGTTTAGAGACAATAAGCAAGACCCAACCCGGACAGAGGCAGTACAAATTGCGTTATTCAAATATGTTCCTTCCATTTCTTACAATTTTAAATTTTGACAGGCATGTTAGTACGAAAAAATATGGAAAGAAATAAGGGTTTGGTTTTTCTGATCGTCGTGTCAGCAATTTTTCTTGTATCGTGCGAAAAGGTAATTGACATAAACCTGAATGCTGCTAATCCGAAATATGTAATTGAAGGAAACCTGAGCGATATTCCTGGTGACTGTGAAGTGATGGTTTCGCAGACGGTAAACTTTAGCGATCCGAGTATTTTTAGCGGTATAGAGAATGCGGTTGTCTCTATAAGGGAAGATGAAAAAGAACCAATTGTTCTCTCTCAAAGCAGGCCGGGGGTTTATGTTTCAGGGAATTTGCGTGCGAAGCCGACGCACAATTACACATTGTCGGTTACGGTAAATGGTCAGCAATTTACTTCCACCGTTCGTGCTCCCATAAAAGTTGCGTTTGACAGTTTATCTGTTTTCAATTTTAGCGGTTTCGGTAATTCAAGAAAGTTTGCAAATGTGGAATTCAGAGACATCGAAGGCTTGGGAAATGCCTATCGTTTTGTTCAGTATAAAAATGACCTAAGAAATCCAAATACGTATGTGTTGAATGATGACTATTCTGATGGACGAAGTATCAATACCTTCCTGGCTTTTTTCGATAATTCTGATGGGCAGCGATTGGACACCGGCGATACACTAACTGTGGATATGCAATGTATAGATCCTTCAGTGTATAAATTTTTTCTGAGCCTGAGCCAAAGCAGCACGGGTGGAAACAGCGATGTTGCGCCGGGCAATCCGGTGAGTAATATTCGGGGCGGCGCATTGGGATATTTCAATGCATTTATGAAACAGCGCAAAAGAATCATCGTTCCTTAAGGATACAATACTTTCTTGTATAAATAATTTATTTCTCCAAAAATAATAGCAACTTAAATCTTTTAAGAGGTGCTGGAACTGTTACCTGTACTGGATTTTAATGATATTCATTTACGTCCCATCTTTAGCTGCGTATTGCAGGCAACTATAGGTGCAAATAAAGTTTTGCCAATAGTTTAAGACACCTTGGCGAGGATTTTGATAACTGCATCTTTATCTTTCAACTTAAAATATTTAATCGTGAAAATTAATTTTACTGTAATTGCAATTGGAGCAGCAATGATATTTGCTACAGGATGTGTAAGCACCAAAAAGTTTAATTCGTTGCAGGCAAGCTACAATAGTTTGCAGACTGCTAACAACCAACTTACCCGTGATGGCGAACAATGTAAGAGCAATCTTGATAGAGCTACTGTTCAGATTTCAAGTTTGCAGGACCGCATAAGGGCAGAACAAGATCATGTAAAAACGCTTCAATCAGCCCTGGATAAGTGTCTCACGTCAGCAGGGCAGGGGAATGTAAATGTTTCGAAACTCGTAGATGAAATTAATCTTTCTAATAAATACATACAGGATCTTATTGCATCCAAGAGCAAAAGTGATTCTTTAAACGTGGTGCTTACCAATAATCTTACAAGGTCATTAAGCAGGGAAGAAATGAAGGATGTGGATGTAAAAGTGTTGAAAGGCGTTGTCTATATTTCCCTATCTGATAATATGCTTTACAAATCGGGTAGCTATGAAATTTCAGATATGGCAGGAGCTACCTTGTCTAAGATTGCAAAAATTATTACTGATTATAAAGATTATGAAGTGTTGATAGAAGGTAATACTGACAACGATCCTATCGCAAAAGTGAACATTCGCAACAACTGGGATTTGAGTGCTTTAAGGGCTTCATCTGTGGTTCAGGCTTTACAAAATAATTATGGTGTAGATCCTAAACGCCTTACTGCAGGCGGCCGGGGGGAATATAACCCGGTTGCAAGCAATGATACTCCTGATGGTAAAACAAAGAACAGACGCACTCAAATTATTATCACTCCCAAACTTAGCCAGTTTTTGGAATTGATAGACAAAGGGCCAACTTCTGAACCACAATAGTAGATTTTGCAATTGATTCCATTTTTTGGATCCCAATAATAAGATTTCAAGCCTCATCGATGTCAATGTCGATGAGGCTTTTTTGTTGTAAAGCGTGCAATAAAAATCGATATTGAAAACTGAGATACTTTTATTTTTTCAACCCAATCAGTTCATTCCGTTCAACAAATACTTTTATTTGAATTTAAAAACTCTCACTACTTTTAATCCTTATCCTTCAAAAAAATAAAACCGATTTATGAAACTGAATGTTATTTTATTTTCAGCATTACTGGTGCTTGGAAGTTGTTCGCAAAATTCAAATGGTGATAAAAAAGCCGCTGACAATAATGTGAAAGATTCGAATAAAGAATTGGCCAATCTCTTTGAAAATTTTTATGAAAAACGATTACACCTATTTCCTTTGGAAGCTACATCCATTGGTGACAATCGTTTCAATGATCTGATGCCTATAGATTTCACAGATAGTTATCGAATAAAATTGCATGACTTCTTTAAAAATTACAGCGATTCTATTGCACAATTTGATCGTGCAAAATTGAATGAAAATGACAAAATTAGTTTTGATATTTTTAAATACGAAATGGGAATGAGTCTGGAAGGACTGACCTATCATGATAACTATGCTCCCTTCAACCAATTTTATGCGCTGCCACTTTCCATGGGGCAGTTAGGAAGTGGCGATGGTAATCAACCTTTCAAAACTGTTGCTGATTATGATAACTGGATTAAAAGAGCTTCCAACTTTACAGCATGGGCAGATAGTGCCATTATTTATTTTAAAAAAGGTATCGATTCCAATTGGGTACTGCCAAAGGTTTTGGTAGTAAAAATGATTCCTCAATTGAATGCGATGGTGACTGATGATGCCACGAAAAGTTTGTTTTATGAACCCATAAAAAAAACACCTTCTACATTTTCTGATTCGGATAAAAGCAGGCTGACAACTTCCTACAAAGATTTAATCACGCAGCAAATAACTCCTTCTTATAAAAAGTTAGCTGCGTTTTTAAGCAATGAATATCTTCCCAAAGCAAGGGCTACCACAGGCATATCGGGCGTAAACGGTGGAGACAAATACTATAATTACCTTGTTCGTTTTTGGACCACAACTACCAAGTCGCCGGATGAAATTTATAACACAGGACTTTCTGAAGTGAAAAGAATCAGGGGCATAATGGATAGTGTAAAAAATGCTGTTGGATTTAAAGGCGATCTCAATGCATTCTTTGACTACATGCGCACTGATAAAAAATTCATGCCTTTTAAAACACCTGAAGAAGTCTTAAACGCATGGCGCTCTATACGCGCAAAAGTAGAGCCCAATTTAAAAAACTATTTTGGTCATACTCCAAAATCTGATTTTGAAATCAGGCAGACAGAAGCCTTTCGTGCAGCGAGTTCCAGCATAGAGTATAACCCTGCTACAGCAGATGGAAGTCGTCCGGGTATTGTTTATATTCCTATAATAGATGCCACTACATTCAACACTACCAGCGGCATGGAAAGTACTTTCTTGCATGAAGCCATTCCCGGCCATCATTATCAAATAAGTTTGCAACAAGAGAATAAAAGCCTTCCGAAATTTCGTCGCTTTAGTTGGTATGGGGCGTATGGCGAAGGCTGGGCACTGTATTGCGAAAGCATGGGAAAAGAACTGGGTTTATACACTGATCCTTATCAATACATGGGTTC
>JBDSHT010000180.1:0-12600 GCA_039918315.1 Ginsengibacter sp.
TTCAAAATATAGATGAGTATGTAAATAAGATTGATGCCGTTAAAAATTACACACTACAACTTATTAAAAGCAATTCCAATTCCTCAGACTGAAGACGAAGACTATCAAAATAATTTTGCTGCGTAAACTTTAATAGGAGAAAAAATATGTTATTAATTAAACCTACAAAAAATATGAAAAAAGTTATTTATGCCCTGATCTTACCGCTGGTTGTGGTAAGCGGGCTGGTATTTGCTAATCGCGAAATCAAAAATGAAACTTCTAAAACGTCAATCCCCGGGGCCCTCTCTGCTGCGGAAAGGAAAGCTGCAATGAAACAATGGGAGGCTACCCCTGCTGGTATCATGTACAAAAAATGGGAAGCATCTCCCGCAGGTAAAAAAGTGTATGCCGGTGAAGCTAAAATAAGAAAGCCCATTAGTGATTATACCAATATGGAGGCTGGTGTAACCTCTCTTTCTCTTCCGCCAGGCTCAAGATTAGGTTTCGGTGTGATGGTCAGGATTAATGGTGACGATTATATTGTAAAATTTGAACCGGAAAAGTCTCAACTTGAGCAATTGCATAGTCTGAAAGTAAAAGACAAAATAATTATTAGAAGCCATAACGTATCGCACGCGCCCAAGTATTCATATCCAATAGTATCGGGCGACTATGTAGAACGAGATAGTAAAATAATTTATAAACATGCCCCTCGCAAAGGCGGTTGCTAATATTTAGTGTTTTAAGTAATTCTACAACCTTGGTTCGTCACAAACGAACCTTATTTCCGATTAAAGACCACACTCTACAACTTATTAAAAGCAAGCATTGATGAAAGCAGTAATTAGTCTAATCCTATTTCTAAGACTTACCCTATTTTCTTTCGGACAGGAAAAAGAAAACCTGTTTATTTTAGAAACTGATGATAGCTGGAAAAAGGAACTATTTCATTTCCCTTTATCGTTTGCGCCGGATATTCATTTTACAGGGATAGAAGATGCAAGATTTCCAAAAGGCTGGGAAGACTCGCTAAGTAATAATTTTTGGTCTTATGTTTTCGCGTGGGAAATTGAAAATGATATGGAACCTGGCAAAAAAGAATTAGAAGAAAATCTGAAAAAATATTTTGATGGCTTAATGGGGATCAAGAATACAAATGTCAATTTTACTAAAAACCAAACATTAAATGATACCATCCTGTTTACCGGAACGATCAGCACTATTGATGCTTTTTTTACTAAAAGGCAAATGACATTAAATGTTACTGCTAAAATCTGTCACTGCACCCATCAAAAGAGGAGTATTATTTTATTTAAATTTTCACCAAAAGAATTTGATAATAAGATTTGGTTTATATTAGAGGAAGCAACGATTCGCAAAAATAGCTGCGATCCTTAAAGTTGAATAAAATAAGTCATTTAAAGTTTTTCTCAACTCCTGCTATCCTTAGAATGTTCAAATAATAGACTTACTTCTGTCCTGAGTTTGCAACCATTGCTGAAAAAACCCAAACCGACAAAGAGATAATAAACCATCAATAACAATTTGATTATGAAAAAATATTTCTCACTGACGCTAGCTTTTACTTTTCTCATTCTATTAATTTTTGTTACTTCCTGCAATGGGCAAGTGGAAAACAATGTGGCAAATGAAGAAGTAAATAAATCAAATATATTCTCCGTCAATCAGCCAAAGCTTAGAAAAACCCAGGGCTCCCAGGACGGTGATAATGTTCATTGCAGTTTGCAGGATAAAGCAGGCAACCTTTGGTTCGGCACCACAGGCGAAGGCCTTTATAAATATGATGGAAAATCGTTCACCCAATTCACAACAACAAATGGACTTAGCAGTAACAGAGTCTGGTGTATTTTAGAAGATAAAAGTGGTACAATTTGGATAGGAACTGACGCCGGAGTTTGCGTTTATGACGGTAAAACATTTACTAAAATTCAACTTGCGTTTCCAAAAATTACGCGTTCCAATAAGTATGATGTATGGAGCGTAATGCAGGACAAAAGCGGGAAACTATGGTTCGCAACAACACAAGGTGTTTATTGCTATGATGGTAAATACTATTCTTCGTTTTTAGTTGATGCAGGCGCAACTGGTTTTAAGAGCAATATGGTAGAATATATTTTAGAAGATAAGGCAGGTAACTTTTGGTTTGGCGGACGGCTTAACAAAGGTGTGTTTCGTTACGATGGAAAATTGTTAACCAACCTTACACCAAATGGGGACAATTGGGCATGGCCTGTTTTGCAGGATAAAAACGGAAATATCTGGTTCAGCAATTGGGGCGGCGCTTACCGTTATGATGGAAAATCATTTACAAGTTTTACAAAAAACGATGGCTTATGTAATGATAATGTTACCCGGATTATAGAAGACAAAAACGGGAACCTTTGGTTCGGATCTGATAGTAAGGATGGTGGGCTTTGCCGTTACGATGGAAAATTGTTCACTCATTTTACAACAAAAGATGGACTAATCAATAACTCTGTCTGGGCAATTTTGGAAGACAGATCCGGAAACATTTGGGTGGGTACGAGAAACACAGGCTTGAGCCTTTACAATGGAAAAACGTTTATTAATTTTTCGGAGTAAGAATGCATGTACACGTTTTTTGTGTAAACCTATTTTAGGATAAGACCCATGAATAATAAATGTTTCGTGTGCCAAGAACCACGGCCATAGTATTAACTGATCAGGATAACTTTAATGAAACTCCCGTTTTCTTCGCTGCTAATGTTACTCAGGGAACCATTCAAAGAAGATACCCTTTCCTTCATATTGGCTAATGCACCGACCTGCTTTGGCGTTTTTATTGCCAGCCCCATTCCCTCATCTTTTATTGTAAGTTCAATGGCATTACCTGTATCGCAAATACCAATTTCCACCGACTGTACCTCGTCGTAATTCATTATATTCTTTAGAACGTTTTGGCACATTCTGAAGAAGTCCATCTTAATTTCCGGAGATAAAACGGACACATCATAGTCGGCATCAAAATTACAAGGCACTTCATGTTGAAGTGAAAAATCCATACAGAGCAATTTTAAATTTTCATTAAGCGTTCGATCGACCAGCATAAAGGGGCTAATTTCAAAGGCTATTTTGTCGATCATCTGCAACATTAGTCCCGACATATACGATGCTTGTTCGATGCGGCTTGTCACTAGTTCGGGAATATCGGGGAATAAGTTTAAGATAGAATGAAGATCCATTTTGATGTTCGCTGTTATCTGTGATAACTCTTCCTGTAGTTCTCTGGCAAAAATTTTCTTGTCCTCTTCTATCCTACTTTTGAAAAAAGAAGCCAGACCCTTAAATTTCTGGTATTTTATATCAATCTCTTTTTCAATCCTTTTTCTTTCAGAAATGTCTTTAGCAATCGCAAATACCACTTTTTTATCCGGTAAATAGATTGATGTCCAATGCAGCCAGATTTTGTTTCCTTCTTTTGTTACATAGCGGTTTTCAAAATTCACCAGGGGTGTTCCCATAAATAAACTTGCCCTGCTTTGTTCAGTTATTGCTTTGTCTTCGTCAAAAATAAATGAGGATATAGGTTGTGATAATAATTCGCTTTTTGAATATCCCAGTTTGTTTTCAACAGCATGGTTCACGATCTTAAAAAAACCATCTTTCCCTGCGATACAAATTAAATCAGGTGTTTGGTCAAAAAAAGAAGATAGTTCGGATGTAGAATCTACTGTAGTCATCATAGGCAAAGAGGTAAATTAGGTATTAAGGTGGCAGTGCCAAAGATATTGTTCTTTTTAAAACAATTTATTAAATGGTTTTTAGGAAACAAGCAGAGTTAACAGGGGTTTTCTACGTCATTTTTTATTGTCCTTCTTGAATCAAGACTTCATTGAAATCTCAACGCCATGGAATTGTTTCGTGTTCCACGAAAGATGGTTGATTGAATTTACTTTAGGATCAAACCTTAAACTCTTCAATTTCATTAAGCATGTCATTCGCCTTGATAAGCACATTCCATTCCGGACTATTAAATAAAATTTTAAACCACTTTTTATTTACGTTTTTAAAGGAGATATTTTTAAAGAGCCACAAAGAACCTAGCAAAAAAATGACAGCCACAGGAAAAGAGATGAACCAAAATGCAGCAGGCGCATCTTCAATCATTTGAATGCTCCACCAGAACGTGCAATAAAACGGCATTTGCAGAAACAAAATTCTTGTAATATTTATTGTTGAAAATTGTAAACGGGCAATGAGTGCCTGGTTTTTCACAACCGAATCCGTATTATTTATTTTGCGAAGCAAAACTAAATGCTGGCCATACACAAAAACTGCCCATGATGTAAAAATCATGATGGCGCTGGCTGATATTACAAAAAATATTTTTGTAATCTCGAGGGAATGATAAACGAGGTACCCCACGAAGAGCACCCATAAAACACCCACCAACATAACAACCAATTTAACTAAAATCAACGCTTTCAATTTTGATTTTGCTTTTCGGGTTTGTAATTCTTCATAACATTTATAATTTAAAACCCATGACTGGAGATTAAGAACCCTCGCTTCTTCTAACCGATGATTATAAGATTCCAGAAGAATTTCTAACTGATTGTTATCCATTTTATTTGAGATTGTGATTTGAAAATTTTTGTGTCAAAACTTTTTTAATTCGGTTGATCCGCGTAGCCACATTGGTCTCCGAAATACCAATAACTTCTGCTATTTCTTTATAACTTTTAGATTCCAGGTACAGAATCATTATGGCCTTATCAAGTTCTTTCAGTTCGTTAATAAATTGTTGAAGCGCCTTAAAATTATCTTCTGCCAAAACTCCATCGTGCGTTGCATCTTCCGCATCCTTATGGCTTTCCACCAGTTCTACCACATCTTCTTTTTTGCTGCTGCGATAAAAAGAAATAGCCACGTTTAATGCCACCCTGTACATCCAGGTAGTGAATTGAAATTGTGGATTGTAAAGACCACGGGATTTTATTAACTGGTAAACAATTTCCTGGCCCAGATCTTCCCTATCACTTTTATTGTAGCAATAGGAATTGCATATCTTATAAATAATTTTTTGATGCTCACTGATTCTATTTACGATTTCCTTCTGATCCATTTATAAAGATATTTTTTCTTAATTCCTTCACTTCATTATTCGCAGTACTTCATTAAAAATCACATTTTGAAAGATATTTATTTCGAAAATGTTGTGCGTTCGTTTATTTTCAAAGCTTCCCCGACACAAAATATTAATTCGTAGATTATAATATTCGTTTGAGTATTAAATACCTTAAATCAACACAAATAATCCCAATGTGTCCATATTAAACCATGCTCAAAATCGCTGCAGCTCAGTGTTTATAATCCTTTAATCTTATTTTGGCAAAAGAGGGAACAGAATTTGTTTAAATGGAGATGAAACAAAAAATTATAGACCATGGATAAGAGAGAAAAATTACACGAAATGGAAAAGCTGTCACGCGTTCTGGAAGATATTGTAAATACCCAAACTTCATTGTTGAAGAAAATCGCCCAGGTGGAAGTAGAAAATATTAATCTTGGGAACGCATTGATTGATAAACAAATACCGGAGATGATGTCAAAATCCGATGACACTTTGGAACTCGCTACTAAACTGGAACATGACTTTAAGGAAGCTACAACCAAGTTTATGAAGGACAATAAGCTAGACGAAGTGCTGATGGAATCGGAGTAAATATTGAAAAGTTTATTAACGGTTCTTTAATATTAAATGAACCTGACTCGAAAACTCCCGCCCAAATTATTTCGTAATTTAGAGTATGAAAACATTTAAAATTATCAAACTGCTGACCATGATTTTACTGGTTGGCAGTTTTTCTGCCTGCGCACAAAAAAAGGAAATCGCAAATTTAAAATCCAAAAGCACAAATAAGATGGAATGGAATAAATTAACCGCTGAAGAAACCCGTGTTATTGTTAATAAAGGAACTGAATATCCCGGTACCGGAGCATTATTAAATAACACAGAAAAAGGAACTTATGTCTGCAAAAGATGTAACGCTCCGTTGTACCGTTCGGAATCTAAATTTGAATCAGAATGTGGATGGCCAAGTTTTGACGATGAAATAAAAGGCGCAATAATCCACGTACCGGATGCAGATGGTCAACGCACCGAGATTCTTTGTGCTAATTGTAACGGTCACCTGGGTCATGTATTTAACGGCGAAAGGCTTACTGCCAAGAATACCCGTCATTGTGTGAACTCACTTTCCATGAGTTTCATCCCTGATAAAAAATAAAAGCATTCTATTTTTTTCTACAAAAAACTATAAAATCGGTAGCAGGAATTTTATCGATTCCTGCTTGCCGTAACATAGTTACAATCTGGCCTCGATGGTAAGATTGGTGATTGAATAGGTGCATCAGCATTTCATATATAGGTTGTTTGAAAAGTTCTTTGTGGGTATTTTGATATCCAAATACATGGGTTATTATTTTATCATTGGCAGCGTCCACCCATTCCTTCCATTGTTTTGATTGAAACAATAATTTCTGAGAAATTGCTGCATCATTTTGCTCGGGATCTTTTTGCGGTAGCTCTATTCTCTCTTTTAATTTCATTCTTTGCCACCAAACACTTTCTGTTTCCATCATGTGAACGACAGTGTTATAAATACTTCCGAAGCTGCTCCCATTTTCCAGAGTCCATAATTCATGTGGCACCCGCGCAAGTTTCTCCAGGATTATCTTGTTTGCCCAATAATTATAGCCGGCATATTGATTCAGAATCTGCTTCATCTTTTTTTACAAAATAAGTCTTATTTTAACTGGTATATGCTGTTGTTTTCGCGAACGTTATCTAACCAAAACACTTGCAGGGGCTTTAGAAAAACATAAAGCCTCATGCAGTTTATTATAATTTTAGTTATTGACTTCGTCAAAAGATTACTCTGTATTTTAAATTATTACAAATCAGGTTTGGTACTTTTGTGCAATTCTTAATTCAGCTTATATTTTTATAAATGTCTTCATCAAAAAATAAACTCAAAGGGTTTGGATCAACCGCCATACACAGTGGCCACGAAACAGAAAGTAACTATGCCCATTTAACTCCAATCTACGCCAGCAGCACATATATATTTGACACTGCCGAACAAGGGATGCATCGCTTTAGCGGAAAGGAAGACGGTTATATTTATAGCCGTTGGGGCAATCCCAGCATGACAGAAGTGGAAGACAAAATTTCTGCTTTGGAAAGTTTTGGTTTATTAGAAAATGAGAGTCCATTAGAATTGGAGACAAGCCTGCATGCGAGTGGTATGGGGGCAATTGCTACTTTGATGTTGGGAAATTTAAAAAGTGGTGATAAAATTTTATCGCATTATTCATTGTATGGAGGCACGCAGGAATTGATGAACAGACTGCTTCCGGGTCTTGGAATAGAAGCGATCATTGTAGATCTACGCGATTTAAATAAAGCAGAAGAGGCATTGAAAAATGATCCGGCAATAAAAATGCTTTATCTCGAAACGCCCGCCAACCCTACGATACAGTGCGTTGACCTTGAAGCACTCACTAAATTAGCCAAAGAAAAAAATTGCATTGTTGCGGTTGATAACACATTTGCCACACCGTACCTGCAACAACCTTTTAAATATGGAGTTGATTTTGTAATTCATTCTACCACCAAATTTTTAAATGGTCATGGAACCGCAATTGGTGGAGTGCTTGTTGGAAAGAATAAAGAATTGATGGGCGGCCATTTGGAAAAAGTACATCGTTTGTTAGGAGCCAGCAGCAATTCTTTCGATGCGTTTTTATTGACGCAAGGAATAAAAACATTGGAAGTGAGAATGGAAAGGCATTGTGCCAATGCGATGAAAGTAGCAGAGTTTCTGGAACAGAACGCAGCCATTAGCAAAGTGAATTATTTGGGATTATCATCTCATCCTGATTTTGCTACCGCAAAAAAGCAAATGAAACATCCCGGCCCGATGTTGAGTTTCGAATTGAAAGGTGGCTTGGAATCAGGGAAAAAATTTATTGATAAATTGAACATGTGCGTACGGGCTGTTTCTTTGGGCACTTGCGATACGCTTCTCTCCCATCCTGCATCGATGACGCATTATGGAGTGCCAAAAGCAGATAGAGAAAAATATGGAATTTCGGATGGTTTAATCCGGATGAGTGTGGGCATTGAAAACATTGAAGACATTTTAAACGACCTTGAACAAGCTTGTAATTTTTAAATAAATAATTTGAGCGAAGCGTTCAACCGATTATAAAATTTTATGGAAATAATCATAAGGAAAGCCGAAAAGGAAGATTGTAAATCCATAATGAAATTGATAAGAGAATTGGCGGTTTATGAAAAAGCGCCTGATGAAGTAGTCGTAGATTTTGATCATTTCGTAGAAAGTGGATTTGGTTCGAACCCTGTATGGTGGGGATTTGTAGCAGAAGTTGACAAACAGGTAGTTGGTTTTGCTTTATATTATATCAGGTACTCTACATGGAATGGGCAGCGGATGTACCTCGAAGATCTTCTGGTAACAGAAAATATGCGTGGAAAAGGAATTGGCAAATTATTGTTTGATCAATTACAGAAAGAAGCCAAAGAAAAAAAATTCTCGGCAATGGTTTGGCAGGTGCTCGATTGGAATGAACCTGCTATTAATTTTTATAAAAAATTTGATGGAGTCACGTTTGAAAATGAATGGATCAATTGTTCATTGGACATAGACTAAAATCTATTTTCAAACACTTGATCCTTCATAATTTTAAATCTTTAAAACGAATAGAAAAAATAATATGGCGGATAAAATAACAATGGGTAGTAATGGAAAATTAATTGTTCCGGATAATCCCACCATTCCATTTATAGAAGGAGATGGAATTGGACCCGATATATGGAAAGCGAGTGTTCGCGTGTTTGACGCTGCCGTTAAAAAAGCCTATGGCGGAAAAAAGAAAATCAATTGGATGGAAGTGCTTGCAGGCGGAAAAGCTTTTGAGCAAACCGGCGAATGGATGCCGAAAGCAACCATGGAAGCATTTCGCGAATACCTTCTTTCTATTAAAGGGCCGCTTACTACTCCGGTAGGTGGAGGTATCCGCAGCCTGAATGTGGCGCTGAGACAGGATCTTGACCTGTATGTTTGTTTGAGGCCGGTAAAATATTTTGAAGGAGTGCCTTCGCCGATGTGGCAACCTGAAAAAGTGAACATGGTTATTTTCAGAGAAAATACAGAAGATATTTATGCGGGTATAGAATACATGACCGGAACACCGGAAGCAAAAAAGCTTTTAGATTTTTTACAAAACGAATTGCATGTAAAAAATATTCGTTTCCCCGAAACTACTTCTTTCGGTATTAAACCAGTAAGTAAAGAAGGATCTGAAAGATTAATTCGTGCCGCAATAAAACATGCCATCTCCAATAAGATGCCTTCTGTTACAATTGTTCACAAGGGCAATATTATGAAGTTCACCGAAGGTGCTTTCAAAAACTGGGGATATGAATTAGCTGCCCGTGAATTTGGAGGTTATGTTTATACATGGAACCAATGGGAGACCACAAAAAAAGAAAGTGGTGAAGCAGTGGCCAATGAAGAAATGCGCATTGCAGGTATTGGGGGGAAAGTAATTATTAAAGATGCCATTGCTGATAACTTTTTGCAGCAGGCACTTTTAGCTCCACAGGATTATTCAGTGATTGCAACACTGAATTTAAATGGTGATTATATCAGCGATGCATTAGCTGCGCAGGTAGGCGGAATAGGCATTGCGCCCGGTGCCAATATAAATTATTTGACAGGTCACGCGGTGTTTGAAGCCACACATGGTACCGCACCGCGCTTTGCCAATACCAACACGATGAACCCATCTTCTGTAATTCTGAGTGGAGTGATGATGTTGGAATATATGGGCTGGAGAGATGCCGCAGATTTCATCACCAATGCAGTGGGCAAAACCATCAGGAACAAAACAGTTACCATCGATTTTTATAACCTGATGAAAGAAGCCACATTATTAAAGACAAGCGAGTTTGCAGATGCAATAATTGCAAATTTATAAAACACGTTTTTCGTAAAATAGGTAGTTTACAAATTCCGCTTTCGCATAATAATAAAGATTTAATTAATATTGCACAGATCACCCTTTTAATAATTTACAAAAAGATAGAATGACAAAAATTAAAGTAACAAATCCGGTAGTAGAATTGGATGGCGATGAAATGACCCGTATCATTTGGAAATATATTAAAGACAAATTGATCCTTCCTTATGTGGATGTGGAAATAAAATATTTTGATCTTGGCATTCAGTACAGAGACGAAACCAATGACCAGGTTACGATCGATGCTGCCAATGCAATTAAAGAATGTGGTGTTGGCATCAAATGCGCCACCATTACGCCTGACGAGGCAAGAGTAAAAGAATTTCAATTGAAAGAAATGTGGAAAAGCCCGAACGGGACCATTCGAAATATTCTTGACGGAACTGTTTTTCGTGAGCCAATCGTTATGCAAAATATTCCAAGATTGGTGCAGAACTGGACTGCTCCTATTATCATTGGTCGTCATGCTTTTGGTGATCAATATCGTGCCACTGACACTGTCATAAAAGGCAAGGGAAAACTTACGATGACATTTACTCCAGAAGGCGGAGGTGAACCACAAACATTTGAAGTTTATAATTTCAAAGGGGATGGTGTCGCACTTTCTATGTACAACACAGATGAGAGTATTTCAGGATTTGCAAGGAGTTGTTTTAATATGGCTTTAAACAAAAAATGGCCTTTATACCTTTCTACCAAGAATACGATCCTTAAAAAATATGATGGTCGCTTTAAAGATATTTTCCAGGAAATCTTTGAAAAAGAATTTGAAACGAAATTCAAAGAGGCAGGCATCACTTACGAACATCGCCTGATTGATGATATGGTGGCGAGTGCTCTTAAATGGCATGGTAATTTTATCTGGGCTTGCAAAAATTATGATGGTGATGTGCAGAGTGATACAGTGGCACAAGGCTTCGGCTCATTGGGTTTAATGACTTCTGTTTTAATTACACCTGATGGAAAAATAATGGAAGCGGAAGCTGCACATGGCACTGTAACCAGGCACTACCGCGAACATGAAAAAGGAAACCCAACTTCTACAAATCCTATTGCCAGCATCTTCGCATGGACACGAGGATTGGCATTCAGAGGTAAGTTAGATAATAACCAGGCATTAATTGATTTTTCTACTGCACTCGAAGAGGTTTGTATAGAAACAGTTGAAAGCGGAAAGATGACGAAAGACCTGGCAGTTTGTATCAGCGGAAATAAAGTTTCTCACGGTAAAGACTATTTATATACAGAAGAATTTTTGGAAGCTATCAATGAAAATTTGAAGAACAAACTGGCAAAGTAGTAACATAGAAAAAAAAAATTAAGAGAAAGATTCAAAATATATTTTTAGCCTGCCGTAGATCTAGATGTAACTGACGGGTATTTCATGGACTTTTTTTCTTTGAAATAATAAATGCTCCGGGCGGGCGTTACTATTTTTCATCAGGTGATCAGTGAATAAAAAAATAAATATTTTTCTCGAGATAGCTTGTTGAAACCTGTTAAAAAAGAACGACAAAAATATTCATTTTTAGAATTTGATCGTTACCTTACGTTGAATTTTTGAAAAAATTAAAAATAATTGGTGCGAAATCACCTGAACCAATATTTAAAATTGAATATCCAAATCCTGGTCACAAACCCGGGACAATTGAAAAAATCGTATGTCCAAAATACTTGTAATTGATGACGATGTTGATATCCTTTCTGTAATGGAAGTGCTGTTATCTATGAAGGGTTTTAATGTGGAAGTTACCGCCAAGGGAGAAAATACATTCCCAAAAATTGAATCTTTTAAGCCCGACCTAATTCTCCTGGATGTTTTAATATCCGGGTATGACGGAAGAGTAATTTGCAAACAACTAAAAGCAAATGAAGAAACCCGTCACATTCCTGTAATCATGTTTTCTGCCCATCCCGGTGCTGCTGCCACCATTGCAGATTATGGTGCGGATGATTTTATTTCAAAGCCTTTTGATGTAAATAATCTCCTCAAAAAAGTAAATGAACATTTAGGACTCATCAGTAACTAAAGGTTTCACACAGAGAATTCATTATCTTTTTTTTCAAGCCCACATTTCACATTCTATCTTAAGAAATTCTTCTTATATTAGTTATCCTTAAGCTGTTTATATTTACGAAAATAATACGATTCGGAGGCAACTGATTTCCTGGAAAGCCTTATGAAAAATTCTATTTAATTACATCCTTTTTACAATCGGGAACTTTATTTAAATTCATTTCACTCAGCATTCTTTTTTATAAATAAAAAAAATACATGAAATTTTTACAATTAAATTTTTTGAAAGGAAACAGAATGTGGAATTTATTTTCAATTCTTTTTGTTTTCTCCACTTTGTTTTTTCAGGCATGTAATAAAAAAGAAAAACTAATCAGTGTTGATCCTGCATTTAGTCAATACATAGATGGATATACTTCCGGAATTATATCTAAGACTTCGTCTATAAAAATAAAATTGGCTTCCGAAGCCTCTACCACGCATGCTTTGGGAGAGGTTGTTGATAAATC
>JBDSHT010000181.1:0-5507 GCA_039918315.1 Ginsengibacter sp.
ACACAACCCGTAATTTTTTGAGAACCATAATAAACAATATGCGCGATGCTATCTTGTTGTAATACTTTAAATGCAGGATTCGCTGAAGTCATAGTTGAAACAAATTGTTTCATTTTTGAACTGTCAGTATTTATAAGCAAGGCATACTCGTAAGTCAATCCGGATGGCGCTTTACCGTGATCGATAATCAACTTCGCAAAATCTCCTTTAGTATCTTTTGTGTCTTGTTGGTTGCGGGAATTTTGTACTGCTTTGGTAAAAATTACATTTTCAGCGTCAGGAATATAGTATCCTGTTTTCCGGTTGTCTATTACTGTTAGGTTGGTTGCGAATTTCCAATTTTGTTCATAAGGAAAATTAGTAACCGATTTGTCATTGATCAAAACCGGTGCAGCATTATCCGACAAATAATTTTGAAATAACGTAGTAACGGTCGGATAATCTTTAATGGTATTGGTAATATCAGAACCAAGGCAAACAACCAAACTATCAAACATAAACCAGGACTTGTTTGCCCGAAAACTCCCCATATCATATTTATCATTTCCATGCAATTTCATCCCATAAATCCCCTGATTGTCGAGGTGAGTGCCACCTGCAAATATTTTGTCAGTCAGCAACATTTCTTCTACTCCGCTAAAATCATCCGCATTGATAATATTGGCTCTTAATTTATCTAATGGCACTTCTAAGGTTGTTGTACCAGGAATATTATTCCAGTCCCAACCTTCATCTTTAAAATAACTGCCCTTGTTTTCTGAATCATTTGGATAGAACAATTCTAAATTACCATAGGTAAGGTAACGACCATACATATTTGCTCCGGGGTAAGATTCATGACTAACAAAATATCGGTTATGGCCCCGTACTGTCAACAACCAATTTGCTCTCCTGTGAATACTCAATAAGCCATAATTCATATCCCAGTGCCCTTGTGAAAAACGCGAAGGTTTGATGCCTTCGGCAATAAATTCTTTTGCGAAGGGAGTATCATAATTCCCACCTAAAATTTGCAAATAAATCGCTGCCATTGTGGTATCAAATAATTTTTTCCCACCGGCCAAAGCCATGTAGGCATAAGGATCTGCAGCTATTTTTCCTTCTCCCGGGTGGCGACCAGAAACACTTAATGGCCAATACAAAGGATTGGTATAGCGATGCATCATCATCAATGATTTCCGCACTACACCAAAAGCTTTTGGCGTAACAGAAAAGGAAGTATTTGAAATAGTATAAATAATAGGGGTTAATCCTTTCAAACCATCAATAGCATAAGCAGGATATAAAGTACCATGATGTGTAACTGATCCACCAGGCTTGAAAGTGCCTTCAATGCTATATTCCGGGCCGATATTATTAGAAAGCCATTCGGTGAATTCCTGCAATTGCAAAACTTTTTGAGGTGAATCATCCATCATTAAAATAGTAGCAAGCATACCACCCAGCAAAGTATTGAACACATCAATATTAGATGATGGCAGCAGCTTTGGAAGTTGATGAGTTCTCCCTTGTCCGCTAAACCAATACATATCTTTTATGGTACGTTCTAATCGGTTATTATTTTTCAAAACCTCCTTCATCAATAAACACGCAGAGAAATAATTTCTAAAATTATAGCCGAGGTGATGTACAGAACCCATTCCACTTCCATAAGCCCAGCCCTGATCATGTAAGTGATCCAAAAAATCAAAAAATTGATTAGATAATATATCCTTTTGCGCAGCAGAAATACCGGCACTTCGATAAGCAACAGCTATTTTGAATAAAAGATTACTTGCGTTTTGTGCGCCATATTCCTGTGCATAATCTTTTGCCTGAGCAAGAGGAACAGTATGATTGATTTCGTATTCATTAATTGAATTTACCGGACGTCCGGAAATGGTATTTCCATTACGTTTTATTTGATAAAAATTAAAGTCCTTCGTAATCGAATTAATTTGCTTTTTCTTTAAATCGTTATCAGGCAGAATTATTTTTTCGTATCTATTTTTGATAGTTTCCATATCAGCAATCTCTTTTGCAGTAATGGTTTCAGACATTTTTAAATAATCAGGAAATTGGCTGAACTGCAACAAATTTACCCAATGTGCGTTGGCTGTTGTATTACCAGTACTTGGATTTATAAATGGCACCTGGTCATCTCTCATAGGTGCGCGAGGGTCAACTGTTGTTACATATTGGATGGCATCAAAAAACAAACTTCCCTTAATTACAGATGATGGTGCATGAATGATAAGCCGGTCCATTTTTTCAGATGGATCTCCTTTCATATCCCTGTTATACATTACCCATGCAGTACGCCAGCCTTTAAAATTTAACTGAAAAGAAAAACTGCAATCTGTTTTTAATTTTTCTCCATAAGAAAATACCAAAGAATCATTTACTGGTGTTTCATTATAAACCCAAATTGTAAAGGAACTTCTCTTATCGGAAAATGCTTTTTTAAAAGTAGTATCCGTTATTTGTATAGCCGCATTCCTATTGTTCCAATCCCAACGAATAGATTGTTGGCCTTGTTTAAAATGTGTTTTGCTTAATGATAGTTTTCCATTATTCGCCTGCCAGTTTGATGGGATTATATTTTCACAAATATCTATAGGAGCTTGTGCAAAGATTGCCAGGTTAAAAAAGCACAGTACGAAAAAAAATATGTTTATCTTATTCATTATTTCTTGTCAATTTTCATTCTTTATTACCAGTTAATTTCTTTTAATAGAAATCCAAAATAATTAAAATTTTGATGAGCTATGAAGAACATTTCCCTTGTTCCATAGGAACATTTCGTGGGTAGAAATAAATCACAAAATTTTAGTTACGTTCCGTAGGAACGATTTGTGCTTACCGAAATTCTGAAATTATATTTCTTGTACTACCTCTAATAACTCTAGCACCTGGTAGCGATCAGTGTAATATCCATTTTAAATTCTTTTCCTTTTTTGATTCATTGACATAAGGTTTCTTTTCTTTATCAAGTCTCTTCTAAATTCTGCCAAATTGCACAAAACGTTCCTACGGAACGAACTGATACATTGAAAACTATTTTCTACCCACGAAATGTTCCTACGGAACAGCAAACCTCATGTCTGAAATTAAAATTTTAAACCCACATTTTTAAATTTCTACAAGTCAAATTATGTTACCAATTAGAAAATTCTCTTGAGCTATCTTTCAATTTAATCTTAATGTATTTCCAGAAGCAAAAAACTCAAAAAATTTAATATAATAATTGTAAATCCATCAGAACTAACACATCAAATTAGTAACACTTTAGTCCAAAAAATAATCTCAAAACCATTTATAAAATATCTTTTCAATTCAGAAAAAATCGCATCACCATTTACAAAACCTATCATTTATAATTTCCATTCCCTGCCTGGTCAGAAGATAATATCTCAAATGTGCCATTCAATTTAATATCTTCCGAAGAAGCTCCAATCATCACTTTAAAAATTCCGGGCTCTACAACGAAGTTCATATCTCTATTCCAGATTGATAGATCATCCGGCGTCAATGCAAATGAAATCGTCTTTGTTTCGCCGGCGTTAAGATGTACCCGATCAAAGCCACGAAGATTCTTTTCGTAAGTGGTAACAGTCGTCACTTCTTGATGCGTGTACATTTGCACAACTTCATCGCCTTCTATGCTGCCAGTATTTTTTACATCAAAACGTACGGAAATATTTCCCTGTGAATTTTGCTTTTCCGGAGTGATTTTTAAATTGCTGTAAGCAAAAGTTGTATAGCTTAATCCATATCCGAAGGGATATAATTTTCCTTTCAACCTCGCGCTTTCTCCTTCGTCTGTTTGCGCACTTGGCTTTGATGGAAAATTCATTGGTAGTTGCCCAACGGATCTCGGAAATGTCAGTGTCAATTTACCACCCGGATTATAATCGCCAAACAAAACATCGGAAATGGCGGTGCCGCCAAACTGTCCCGGATACCATGCTTCAATAATGCCAGGAATATTTTGTTTTACCCAATTAAAACTGATGGGCTGCGAATTGATAAAAACTACTACAACAGGCTTACCCGTTGCCTGCACTTTCTTTATCAATTCTAATTGATGACCTGGTAAATCCAGTGTAGTTCTTGATTTATTTTCTCCTGCCGTTTTAATACTTCCACCCATCACCATAATGATTGCATCCGATTTCGCAGCTAAAGAAATCGCTGAATCCAGTTGTGCCTGTTCAGTTGCTGTAGGTGGTTGTGGAAGCACTTCACTTTCTGGCCAATGGGTATCTACAATTTCACAACCTTTAGCATAATTGACAATTGCGTTTTTTCCCAATTTATTTTTAATTCCCTGTAGCACAGTAATTCCCAATACTCCTTGCGGACCATAGTGTGTGCCCGAATAAGATGCATCATTTGCATTTGGGCCAATCACTGCAATTGTTTTCAGATTTTTATTTAATGGTAAAATATTATTTTGCTGTCCCTGTGCAGGATCATTTTTTAATAACACAATACATTCACGTGAAGCTTGTAAAGAAACTTCTTTGTGCTCAGGATTGTTTACTGTTTGTACAGATTTCTCTGCATCTTCAATGTAAGGATGATCAAATAAACCTACCCAGAACTTTACGCGTAACACGTCCCTGACACGTTGATCCAAGGTAGCTTCCGATACTTTGCCTTCTGATAACGCTTTGCGAAGAGGTAAGATCATTGTTTCCGGCTTACTGAAATTGGTTCGCACATCAAGGCCTGCATTCACCGCCTGCGCTACCGCATCTTCCCTGTCTTTTGCCACATGATGTTTACTGAATAAATATTCCAGCGCATCACTGTCAGAAACGATATAGCCTTTGAATCCAAACTCCTGTCGCAATTTCTTTGTAAGCCAAAAATAGCTCCCAATAATAGGTACTCCATCATAATCATTGTAAGAAGCCATTATGCCCATGATTCCTGCTTCTTTTATAACCTTTTCAAACGGAGGTAATAACAAGGTATATGCTTCGCGTAAAGGTATTTGCGGGTCTGTTCTGGCCAATCCTTCTCTCGCCCCGAAGTTGGCACTATACAACGCATAATGTTTTGCAGTAGAAACGATAGTATGATCCTGTTGCATTCCTTTTGTCATTGCGACACCAAGGCGCTCAACCAAATATGGCGCTTCTCCGTATGACTCTTCCAGTCTTCCCCACCTTTGGTCTCGTGCAACATCCAGTATGGGTGCATACACATTTGTATATCCCATGGCCCTCGCTTCCAGACCGGTGATTCTGCCTATTTTATAAACCAATTCTTTATTCCAGGTATTTCCTAAAGCAAGTTGCGTAGGAAAATCTGTGGTACCATACGCTTCCACGCCTCTAATGCCTTCGTCCGTAAAATCAACAGGAATTCCTAAACGGGTATCTTCAATAAAAAAAGCTTGTGTAGTATTCATAGCCCACACATGTTTTTTAATGTCTTTAATTATCGCCAGATCTGGTGTTGGCTTATCCCAACCAATAAAGCCATTCAGGTGTTCATCGATATTAGCAATTCCATCT
>JBDSHT010000182.1:0-41819 GCA_039918315.1 Ginsengibacter sp.
CGTTAATGGCAAATGCAATTTTATTTACGGTTTATATCAATGGACACAGAGATAAAACCGCCAAAGGCATTTTTGTATTCACGGTAATATATGCAGTGATAGCCATGATTTTTAAATTTTGGTAAATACTATAAATTCTATTCGTTCTCCACTCCAACTATTTCATTTTTTAAAACAAGTTGTTCCAATTTTAAAATACAATAAGTAGTACAAACCTTCTCCATAAGGCATTCCACCAATTAACAATTGTTTTAACAAACCACCCCTTTCAATTTTTCGTAAGTTTGGTTCATGAAAACAAAATCAATTATCAGTTTGTTTTTCGTGCTGGCAATGACTTCGGCCATCACCTCGTGTGCACAGAAAAACGATAAGAAGAAATCAGATAAGGCAATAGTAATCGACTATTCAAAATACAGTAAAGCCGTATTTGCTGCGGGTTGCTTTTGGCATGAAGAAGCATTGTATGATGGAATGAAAGGCGTGGTAGAAGCGGTTTCCGGATATGCCGGCGGTGATTTTGCCAACCCCGGGTACGAAGATGTGTTAACAGGTAATACTGGTCATGCCGAGAGTGTCATTGTTTATTACGATTCATCACAAGTTACTTTTCCTACCCTTTTAAAAGCCTATTTTGAAGCGCAGGATCCCACATCTTCTGATGGACAGGGATACGATCGTGGGCCACAATATCGCTCAATCGCGTTCTATAATAATGCTGAAGAAAAGAAAGAGATCGAAGATTACATTGCACAATTAAATGCATCAGGAAAATACGACAAAGCAATTGCAGTGCAGGTTGTAAAGCTTAAAAAGTTTTATGAAGCAGAAGCATACCACCAGGATTATGTTACCAAAAATCCAAACAGCAGCTATGTGCAAAATGTTTGCATCAAAGAAGTAAAACATTTTCAAAAGAAATTTCCTGAGTTGGTAAAGCCCGATAAATTTTATTAGTAGGAGCTAATTTTAAAAAGTATTTATCAACGTTGAATTCCTCTTTGTACTAAAAGTTTCACTGAAAATACGGCTGCAATTTTTCGCGAATTTCCGGCGGCATATCACTTTTGCTCATCGTAGATGCATGTAAAAAATAAAGCAGTACATGCCCCGAATTTAAAAGTTCTTCCTTCTCATTATATATAGATCCATAAAATTCTATTCTATGATGTTGAGGAATTTCTTTTAAAGTAGTAACAACCGTAATCACATCATCATAGACAGCAGGCCTGATAAACTTTGAGTGTATTTCTATTACAGGCATTATGATTCCCATCGACTCAATATTCTTATAAGTAAACCCAAGATCGCGCAATCCTTCTGTACGCCCTATCTCATAAAACTGCGCGTAGTTGCCATGATACACCACGCCCATTTGATCAGTGAGCGCGTAGTGAATTCTTATTTGAGTTTTTGAAACAAACACTTTTAGTGGATTAAAAATTGACCGAAAAGATTTGCATCAATGTAGAATTTAATTTCTTCTATTTCCCTATCATACCATCAACGCTGATTCTCCCGGGGCCACAAAGTAAAAGTGTGATGGCAGCACCTAAAAACAAAGTTGCTGTTTCTGCCTTTCCAAAAAAATCTGCATTGTTAGCAACAAAGACTACTACCGACATTCCAATAATTATTGGAAGGGTGGCAAACCTTGTAAACAACCCAAGGATTAAAAGAATAGAACAAAAGAACTCAGCAAAAATTATTAAAACAAGAGAGGTAGTGGATCCTAAACCCGCAAAATTCATAAACGCATTTTTGAGTCCGGGAAATCGCACGAGTTTGGAGTAGCCATGACTGATCAATAAGCCACCGGTAACAAGTCTTAAAAGCAGCATGGCAAAATTGAAAGCTCCTGCTGAATATTTTATCGAAAGAAAACGCTTCATAGGTTATTTTATAATTGTGTTAACATAGAAAAGTGCAATTTAAATGTTTTAGGAATATTCTATAAATTTTATGAAATTAAATAGTGGAACGGTGTTTGTATTTTTGTGCAAAAAAAAATTACCTCTATTTAATTTTCGTTTAGCTTTTTTTATAATAAAAAAATAAAACACAATTGATGAACCGACTTTTCTTGTCCATCGCACTTTTTCTATTTTCACTTTCCACTTTTGCCCAGCCAAATAATAATGTTACTGACGTTGAAAAAGATTTCAAGGTCGCAAAGGAACATTTTATAAAAGGCGATTACAGTCTTGCCTATCCTCTCCTGAAACCCTTAATGGATAAGTATCCTGAGAATACCGAGAGTAGTCACGCTTACCTGAACCAGGACATAAAATACTATTACATTGTATGTGGGTTGAAACTTGGCCATGAAGCACAGGAAGAATCAGCAAAGCTTTTTATAGATGCTGCCAATAATGAACCACGTCAACAGATGATGAGTTTCCACCTGGCAAGATATTATTTCAATAAAAGTGATTATGCCCACGCAGTTACTTATTATGAAAGAGCCGGCTACGATAATTTAAGTAATGATGAAATCGCTGATGCAAAATTTGAATTGGCTTATTCTTATTTTAATGTATCGCAGTTTGATAAAGCAAAGCCATTGTTTAATGAGATACATCAACTCCCTGACAATAAATATTATTATGATGCCAATTATTATTATGGATATCTGAGCTACAAGGATAGGGATTATAAGGAAGCCATGAACTCATTTAAAATTGTTGAATCAATTCCAAAGTACAAGGGATTGGTTCCTTACTACATTGCGCAGATTTATTATTTTGAAAAAAAGCCTGACGATGCTTTGAAGTATGCGGAAAAAGCGCTGGCTCAAAATGAAGTATTTTATAGAAAAGATTTAAATCTTTTAACCGGTCAAATTTATTTTGAGAAAAAACAATTTACCAAAGCACTCCCTTTGTTAGAAGCGTATGTAAAGAGCAGTGATAAAGTTTCTAAAGAAGTGATGTATGAATTGGGTTATTGTTATTACGACGCCAATATGGTGGAAAAAGCCATTGATGGTTTTAAACAATTAAGCAATGAGAAAGATTCTTTGGGTCAGAACTCTATGTATTTGTTGGGAGATCTTTACCTGCGTACCAATCAAAAAGTAAATGCCCGAAACGCCTTTAAATACTGTGCTGACAATAGTAGTAATCGTTTGCAGCAGGAGATCTCACGCTTTAACTATGCAAAACTTTCTTTTGAATTAGGATACAATGATGTTGCATTAAATACGATGAATGAGTTCCTGGATTTTTATCCTACTTCAGTTTATGCAAATGAAGGAAAGGAAATACTGATCAACATATTAGCCAATACAAACAATTTTAAAGAGTCGTTGGCCATGTACCAGGCGTTCGAAAAGCCTACCCCTACCATGCAAAGAATTTATCCAAAAATATTATTTGGAAGAGCGGTGGAATATATAAACGAACAAAATTTAAAAGCAGCAGATGATATGCTGACTAAAGTTGTAAAAGATCCGAATGCCGGTTCAGTACTTCCCTTCGCTAATTTCTGGAAAGGAGAAATTGCGTACAGGCTTTCACGTTATGACGAAGCAATTAAATATACAAATGAATATTTAAAAGGTGGCGGCATACAAGGCGAAGCCAGTCCGGACAACGCACATTATTTGTTAGGATATAGTTATCTTAAAACAGAAAATTATTCTAAGGCTTATGAAAATTTTAAACAGGTAGCCAGCACCATTTCATCAGGATCTTCCAACCTGGAGCAGGATGCTTATGTGAGAGCTGCGGATGCAAATTTTATGCTGAAGAATTATAGCGCAGCAAAAACAATGTATCAAAATGTGATCAATAATGGTCTGGGGCAGAGTGATTATTCTCTTTACCAGGTGGCGCTCATTAATGGCATCAATAATCCTTCAGAAAAGATAAAATCATTCAATGCTCTTATCCAGCGATATCCGCAGAGCGATCTCGCTGCAGACGCCAATTTGCAAATTGCCAACACTTACATGGCTCAGGAAAAATTCAGGGATGCAATTCCATACTTAAATAAAGTGCTTGGTATTTCATCGGCAAGGGCCATGTTTCCGAAAGCGTATTTAAAATTAGGTCTGTCAAATTACAACCTGGAAAATAATGATGAGGCTTTAAAATACTATCAAAAATTAATAAGCGATTATCCGCAATCCTTAGAAGCGGAAGAAGCTCTATCCAATTTGAAAAACATTTATGTGGAATTAGGAAGGCCAAATGATTATGTTGATTTTGTAAAAAAGGCAGGAAAAATAATAAGTGTGACAGAGGCTGATTCCCTTACCTACGCTGCCGCAGAGCTTAAATACACCAATGAAGATTGTGCCGGAGCCATTTCTTCATTCAATAATTATTTATCAAAATATCCGACAGGAGCGTATTCATTAGAAGCCAACTATTATATGAGTGATTGCTATTCAAAAAATAAGGATTGGCAAAACGCTTTGAATGGATATGACAAAGTTATCAGTCGCGGAAGCAGCCCGTTTGTTGAGAAAGCTGCGCTTGCTTCTGCAAGAATTTATTATTTCGAATTGAAGGATTTTGAGAAATCAAAATCCGCATTTACACAACTACGGTCTTACGCCACCACACCGGAAAATGTGTTAGAGGCACTCCGCGGATTGATCAGGAGTTATCATCAAACCAATGACTATGTACAGGCAAATAATACAGCAAAGGAATTGCTAACTAAAACCGGAATCAGCACCGATGACAAAGCAATCGCTAATCTTGTTTTAGGAAAATCTTTGCAGGCAAATAATCAATGTAATGAAGCCATAGCAGCCTTCAAGCAAGTGGCTGCTATTAATAAATCAGCTTGGGGTGCAGAAGCCCGTTATGAAATTGCACATTGTTATTTTATGCTTTCACAACTTCCTGCATCCGAGAAAGCGGCGATGGAAACCATTAAGTCAGCAGGCGTAGATTTCTGGGTTGCAAAATCTTATATTTTGTTAGGTGATATTTATTTAACACAAAAAGATTATTTCAATGCGAAGGCAACTTTTAAAAGTGTTGCGGATAATTCTGTAATTCCCGAATTAAAAAAGGAAGCCCAGGACAAGCTGGCTGCGGCTACTCTGGAAGAGCAGGCTAATTCGAAAGTGGCATCACCAACAAATAACAATCAATAAAATAAAAATAAATGCAATTTCAAATTAAAAATAAATTGACAAAAATGTATAGCAGTAAAGCATTTGTATTTTTATTGATTGCGTGCTTTTTGCTTACTAACGCAAGTGCGCAAAGGGATACGACAAGGAGACAGACGATTGAAATAACCTCGGCATACAAACCTGAACTTAGAAATTCAGTTAAAATAAATTTGTATGCAACTGCAATCTCTGCTGATACAGCGCGACCAAGAATGGCATATAGCATTCCTCCGCAAAACTTGTTTTTCACTTACCAACCGGTTTCTTTAAAACCTCTTGCATTGGATGCAGATACTAACTTCTATTTAGGAAATCGTAAAATACTGAAAGTGGGTTTCGGAAATCTTTCGACTCCATATATTTCTGGTGCTTTTAGTTTCGGGGATGCAAAAACCAGCTTATTGAATGTTTATGGAGATTATATTTCGTCAAGAGGTAAAATAAAAAACCAGGATTTTAGTGAAATTAATTTGAAAGGAATGGGAAGTATTTTCTCTCTGCAAAATGAAACCTATGCGGGCATTGGTTTTGCGCAGCATGAGTACTATCAATATGGTTACGATCATAATATTCATACCTATGACAAAGCGGAGATCAGGAGAAGCTTTCAGGATCTTTCTGCGACCGTTGGCATAAAAAACATTTCGGTAAATGACCTCGGGATTAGTTACAATCCTCACATAGAAGTGCATGCATTTTCAAGAGAAAGCAAAGCCAGTGAGAGCACGCTCATTTTAAACCTTCCTGCGGAAAAATCTTTTGGAGATTTTGTGTCGGTAAAAGTCGCTTTGTTGGGAAACTTTAATCATTACAAATTAAAGGACAACAACCTGTCGGTAAATTCAAACCTTTTTCAAATAGCACCCGAATTAATTTATACCGATGAGCGATTTAAATTTCATGGTGGCGTTACACCTTCATGGAATAACAATACACTTTCCGTGTTACCTAACATATATGGAGAGGCGCAATTGCAACAAAATATTTTCATAGTACAAGCAGGTTGGGTAGGTAGGTTTATTGCAAATAGTTTCCGCACATTAAGTGGCCAAAATCCTTATATACAGGACCCTATCTCTCTTAGAAATACAAAGGAAACCCAGTACTATGGCGGCATTAAAGCAACCATCAGTAAACATTTTAACTTCAATGCTAAAGCGGCTTTTATTTCCTATAAAGACATGCCGCTATTTATCAACGACAATTTTGATGGTAAAACATTTATCGTAAGCAATGAAAGCAGTATGAAAAACTTGCAGATTCATGGCGATATGAATTTTGTAAACCAGGATAAATTTACTGTGACTGCCGGGCTTGATCTGAATTCTTACACAGGATTAAAAGATAATTCCAGACCATGGGGTCTATATCCTTTAAAACTAAATGGTTCATTAAGATGGAATGCATTTGAGCAACTTTTAATCAAAGGTGACATTATCGCATTCTCCGGTGGCAAATCTTTATTACCCAATAACGATATCAAAAACATGAAAGGTGGGACTGATTTAAGTGCCGGTGCCGAATTTAAAATAAACAAACAATTCAGCGCATGGTTGGATTTCAATAATATTTTTAATAGTAAATATGAACGCTGGAGCAATTACCCGGTTTACGGATTCCAGGTTATTGGTGGCGTGATTGTTCGGTTTTAAAAGAAATTTTTATTCGGTTTCAATAGAATAAAATATAGATTTGTCCAGAATATGCAAGACCTTATTTCCTCCTTCTTAATTCAAACTAAAGAATGCCATCTTCCGGGATTGGGCAGCTTTATGGTAAATAAAATACCAGCCTCATTGGATGTTGCCGATAAACAAATTATCCCTTCACGCGAGGAAATTATTTTTACTGAGAAGTTGGATTCTTCAAAAGATTCGCTGGCAGACTACATTGCATTAAAAAAAGAAATTTCCCGCGAGGTGGCAAGCCATGAAATAAAAAACTGGTGCCTGCAAATAATGGAAAAATTGCAGCAGGGAAAAGAAATACATTTTCAATCTGTTGGCGTTTTAAAAATGTCATCATCGGAAAATATTTCCTTTCAACCTGAAACTACAATGCAACTTTTTGAGCCTGTTGCGGTAGAGAGAATTGTGCACAAGAATGCGGAGCACCTTGTGTTAGTTGGCGATAAAGAAACAACCAATAGAGCGATTAATGATGCACTTTCAACCGAAGAAAAACCTAAGCGCCAGACCTGGAAAATTGCAGCAATTATTTTATTCCTTGTGGGCGTATCTATTTTAGCATTTTATTTTTACGGCGGGGCCGGAAAGCAAGGTGAATTTGATGCAGCTTCTGCTCCCGCTACCTACATCGCTAAATAAAATATGCTTTATTTATACATAATATCTGTGCACAATGATTGTATATAATGCATGCCCCGCTTGCAATAGTAAAAATATTCAACCTGTATTTTCTGCGAAAGATTATACCGTGAGTGATGAAAGTTTTGAGATTTGGGAATGTAAAAATTGCACACTCCGATTTACACAGAACATACCCGAAATTGACGCGATTGGAAAATATTATCAATCCGATAATTACATTTCGCACAGCGACACTGCAAAGGGTTTCATTAATACTTTGTATCATAAAGTAAGACAGCGAACTCTTGGTCAAAAGAGAAATCTTGTCAGCATTGTTACCGAAAAAAAAACTGGAAAAATATTAGACATGGGCTGCGGGACCGGAGCTTTTTTGCATACAATGAAAATATCCGGATGGGATATCACGGGACTAGAGCCCGATGAAAACGCAAGAAAAAAAGCGATCGAATTATATGACGTGCATCCTTTGCCTGCGAATGATTTTTACAATTTACCTGATCATTCATTTGATGCGATTACATTATGGCATGTATTGGAGCACGTACATGACCTGCATGGTTACATGAAAAAATTAAAGAATTTACTAGCACCGGAGGGCAAACTTTTCATCGCAGTTCCTAATTATACTTCTTATGATGCGCAGTTCTATAAAGAGTTTTGGGCGGCGTATGATGTACCACGACATCTCTATCATTTTTCGCCACAGGCAATGAAATCTTTATGGAATCAACATGGGCTGCGGGTGCAACAAATGAAACCGATGTGGTATGATAGTGTGTATGTGAGTATGCTTAGTGAAAAATATAAGAACGGTACCCCTAATGCTCTTAAAGGATTTGTAACCGGCACTACGTCCAACATAAAAGCAATGTCGAATAAAGAGAAATGCAGTTCGATAATTTATGTTGGAGGGAAAATGTAACAATTAATTTTATTCAAAAATAATTTTATGCAATCCGAAGCAAAAAACGTAGCTGAATATTTCGACTTGTTACCGCACGAAAGAAAAGCAGCAATGAATTCGTTACGAAAAGTAATTAAGGACAATCTCCCAAAAGGTTTTTCTGAAGAAATGAGCTATGGAAGTGTGGGCTATGTGATCCCGCATTCCCTGTACCCTGCGGGTTATCATTGCAAGCCTTCGCTGCCACTACCTTTTATAAATATAGCTTCTAAAAAAAATCATATCGCGTTGCACCACATGGGTATTTATGCAGATAAAAAATTACTGGATTGGTTTACTAATAATTATCCGAAGCATTGCAAAACAAAATTAGATATAGGGAAAGGTTGCGTACGATTTAAAAACCTGGAGCAAATTCCATTTGAATTAATTGGAGAATTATGCTCCAAATACACGCCACAACAATGGATAGCCGTTTATGAAAAAGAGTTTAAGAAAAAATAATTTGCCCCGGCTAAAAATTGTTTCATCAAATAGTAATTCTCTTTCATCACGTAACATTTTCGCAAAAAAATTAAAATGATTTTTACCCAACAAAGTATTAAAGCATTAGCCAAAGAATATTATGGATTATCAGGAGAAGTCACGGCTTTGAATGGATTTGATGAACAAAATTTTTTATTAAAAGATAGCGATGGGAAAAAGTATATTCTTAAAGTGGCTACCGACGAACAGGGTTATGAATTTTTAGATCTGCAGGTAAAAATATTACAACACCTTTCTCTCTATCCGAATGCTGAAAATTTTCAAAAACCTGTGCTCAATAAAAACGGTGATGCCTTAACTATTCATCAGGAAGACGGGAAAAATTACTACATCAGAATATTGAGTTATTTGGAAGGAACATTTTGGGCCGACGGTGAAAATTATCCAGATGAGCTCTTCCTCGACTTTGGATTTTTTTTGGGAAAGATGGATTGTGAATTACAAAACTTTAATCATGTGCCCCTGCAAAGACGGCTGCTGTGGGATTTAAGCAATTCAGCCGATGCCAATGCCAAACTGCATTACATAAAAGACCATGAGCAACGAAGAATTGCTGCTTACTTTTTACTCCAGTTTGAAATGGAAGTATTGCCATTGATTCCTTCGTTAAGACATGCCTATATTCATAATGACGTCAATGATTACAATGTATTGGTTTCGGAAAATAAAGTATCCGGGGTGATAGATTTTGGTGACACTATTTACACGGCTCTAATCCACAACTTAGCCATAGCCTGCACTTACGCGATTTTGCATAACGATGATCCTTTGAAAGCAGCAAGCCTGATCGTAAAAGGATATCATCAATCTTATCCGCTAACCGAGCAAGAGGTGGATTTACTTTACTATTTAATTGCAGCAAGATTGTGTATCAGTGTAACGCAATCTGCTTACAATACTGCGAAACAAACTGATAACGCCCATCACTTTTTATCAGAAGCACCAGCGTGGAAATTATTGCAACAACTAATTAAAATGAATCCTTTGAAAGCACAGGAGAGTTTTAGAAAAGCGTGTGGATTTGCAAGTGTCGTGAATGAGAATGATGATTACATTTCACTTCTGGAAGACAGGAAAAAATATATTGGGAGAAACCTGAGCATCAGTTATGCAAAGCCATTGAAGATTGTGAGAGGTGCGCTGCAATACCTTTACGACGACAAAGGAAACACGTTTGTTGATGGAGTAAATAATGTAAGCCATGTGGGTCATTGCCATCCAACAGTGGTGCGTGCGATGCAAAAACAAATTGCAAAGCTCAACACTAATACGCGGTATCTGAATGATAATATGATTGACTATGCAAAGGCAATTACAAGTTTGTTGCCAGCAAAACTTTCAGTTTGTTATTTCACCAATTCAGGTAGCGAAGCCAATGACCTGGCGATAAGAATGAGCCGCCATTTTACACAACAACAGGATCTAATTGTTTTGGATCATGCGTATCATGGAAATTCAACCGTGGCCATAGAAATGAGTCCCTACAAATTTGATGGCAAAGGTGGTTTTGTTCAGAAACCATACATTCATAAAACGGTTTCACCAGATATGTACCGTGGGCAATTTCAGTATGGTGATGAGGATGCAGGAAAAAAATATGCAACCAGTGTGCAGGAAATTATTGAGCAATTACATACTAACAGTAAGGGAGTAGCCGCTTTTATTTGTGAAACGATTTTGGGAGTCGGTGGACAGATACCTTTACCGGAAAATTATTTAAAGGAAGTATATACTCACGTACGAAAAGCAGGCGGGGTCTGCATTGCCGACGAAGTGCAGGTTGGCTTTGGCAGAATGGGCGAAGCGTATTGGGGGTTTGAATTACAAGGCGTAGAGCCTGATATTGTTGTCCTTGGTAAACCAACCGGCAATGGCCATCCGCTTGCAGCAGTAATTGTAACCAATGAAATTGCGGACAGTTTCAACAACGGTATGGAGTACTTTAATACGTTTGGTGGTAATCCTGTTTCCATGGCTACCGGACATGCAGTATTGAAAGTAATTGAGGACGAAGGCTTACAAAAAAATGCTTTAGAAACAGGTAATCACCTGATGCAATTACTAAAAGATTTGATGCAGAAATATAAAATCATTGGGGATGTGCGTGGCTATGGATTATTTATTGGTGCAGAGTTAGTGACCAACCGGGAAACGAAAGAACCTGCGGTAAAAGAGATTGATATTATTGTAGAAAAAATGAGAGAGAGAGGTTTCTTACTCAGCACCGATGGACCTTTGCATAATGTTATAAAAATAAAACCGCCCATGGTATTTAGTAAACAAAATGCAGAAGCGTTAGCAAAAAATCTTGATGAAGTTTTAAAAGAATTTTATTGAAACTAAATTTCAAATTTCAATAATTGAAAAAAGAAAAATAAATTAATCACCAGCTACTTCCACCACCACCACCAAAGCCACCGCCACTGCTACCTCCGCTACTGAAACTTCCACCGCTGCTTCCACTTGAAGATGGGGCACTGTAAAAACTACTACTCATTGCATTCATGCTTTTATTAAGGCTACCCATAAACATTCCAGTATTAAAATTTGCCCCGGCATAACTGCCATGATACCATGAGGGAGGAGGAACATCTAATCCTTTGAGTTTATCCTTCCATGTATCGGCTATTCCAAATACAATTGCGTAAGGCAGTATTATGTCGAAGTAATTTTTATCCTTTTTTAAAAATTCCTGTAAACGATCCTTTTCAACAGATTTTACAAACTCTTTAAATCCCAAAAGTTTTTGATAAAGCTCAGTGCCCTTCTGGGTTTTCTTTGTCATCAGTGCCCCAAAAATAATAACGATAAGTCCACTGCATATAATCCCTATTGACTGCCACAAATGTAATTGGTTGTCAAATGCCAGGTAAATGATTCCTGCAAAAATTGCGATGAATCCGATTACAGGAAGCATACAACTCATCCCTCTTGAATACTTCACATAAAAATCTTCCTGTTTTATTTCTTCCAACAATTCCTTCTTTGCTTTCTCCATGGATACATAAACAATATTTTTTAGACTGCTGAGTTTTACTTTGTCGCCCGAATTAAAAATTCCATTAAACATTGTCTTCTCAAATGCCATTGTACTCGGTGGCAGGTTTTTTATTTTTACAAATTCGTATTCTTTTATTTTTATCAGCCCCAGGAAAGTGGGTTCTTCAGTTTCATTAATTTGCAAATATCCACCAGCACCCCAATAAGGAATTAGCGAAGTAAGTTCTCTCTTGTCTAAACGATTATCAATCACATAACCCGAAACACTTGGACTAACATTTTCTGGAGGATAAAATTCTGTTTGTACCGTAACGGCTTCATCTTTACCCCATCTCCGCCAAATTAAAATCATCCCTGCAAGAACAATGAAAGGCAATACCAGCCATCCTTTACCTCTATTTGCAAAATCAGGTTTTAGTAAAAATTGATCAGGGAAACGAATACCCGCCGTTACTCCTTCATGGTTACTTAAATCCTTTGTTGTAGCACCTTTTAATTCCTGGTTGTTTTCCCATTTTGAAATTGTATTATTCTCTTTTGAACCGGAAGGGCCGGTTGCAATGAAATAAGTGGGTGTATCAGAAAGTGGTTTATATAATGAGATACTAAAATTTACATTTTTAATTTGAGTGTCCCATTGGTTTCCTATGACGTTGAAATAAAATTCCGAATGATCGGTAAAGAAATTGATTGCGTTTAAAACTCTGTAGGAAAGAATGTATTGCTGATCACCTTCAACCAGTTTATCTTTTGAACCTATTTTAATGTCCACATAATCACCGTTTGTTGCCGACCAAAAATCATTTGAATACACTTTTACATTTTCAATAATAGTTCTTAACTGACCATATTGAACCAATTGTAAATCTGCTTTCTCAGTGCCTTCAGGCAACGTTTGCAGATCATAACGAAAAGGAATTTGTCTGATTATTCCATGCCTCGGTTCAGTGAAATGAACACTAATAGTTTCGTTCACATCCAGTGATGCATCCTGGTTCACCTTTATATCAACATCATATTTTTTTATGATAAAAGATTCCTGTGCAAACAGGGATGGGCAAAAAAACCAGCCAGACATAAATATTACAAGGAACTTTCTCATGGTGATAATTAGAATTTTACTTCTACATTTTCAGCCTCGGATGCGTTTTCCAATTCAAAAAACTCGCGGGATTTAAACCCCGTCATATTCGCAATCACTACACCGGGAAACTGTTGAATGGAAGTATTGTAATCCCTGACAGTAGCGTTGTAATAACGACGCGCATTGCCAAGATCGGTTTCTATACTTTGCAACGCGGTTTGCAATTCCAAAAAATTTTGATTGGCTTTGAGATCAGGATAGCTTTCAGCGATAGCGAGTAATCCTCGCAGCGCCCCACCTAAAACCTGGTTGGCTTGTGCCGCCCCTTGTACATCACCCGGAGCCACTGCCACCGCAGCATTCCGAGCTTGAGTCACTTTTTCCAGCGTACCACTTTCGTGGGCTGCATATCCTTTAACTGTGCTCACTAAATTAGGAATCAGGTCAAATCGTTTCTTTAAAAAAACACGAATATCGCTCCAACTGTTATCTACTTTTATACGGGCTTTTACAAATCCATTGTACATGCCTATGAGCCATAAAGCGAGTAGAACAATAATGCCGAGAATTATCCAAAGTGCCATAAAATTTGTTTTAAGATTTAAAATAAAAAACGATGAAACTGGTGACGTTGGTGCAATATATGAAATGGATATAAGGAAATGAATTTTAATAAGCAACCGGTGAATTTTACCGTTTGCTCATTGGGCTACAATCGCTGCGTGACTATGTTACTCTAATTACCCACATCAATGTTGGCTACTTTTTTGTGTTAACAAAAACTATGAAAAAGAAAATAACATTTAAAGGTTTGTGGAAAGTTTTAAAAAGATGTTTTAAAGGATTTTCTGACGATAAAATTACAAAGTTAAGCGCGTCCCTCGCCTACTATACAGTCTTTTCTCTTGGTCCGTTGCTCATAGTAATCGTTTTTGTTGCCGGTACTTTCTTCGGAAAGGAAGCGGCAGAAGGAACTATTTTTTCACAATTGCAATCCTTTGTTGGAAAGGGTGCTGCCTTACAAATGCAGGAAATAGTGGAGAATGCAGCCATAAGTTCTGATGGGACTTTTGCAGTGGTGATCGGAATTATAACGTTGCTGATTGGTGCTACCACTGTTTTTGCGGATATGCAGGATTCCATCAATTCTATATGGGGTTTAAAGGCAAAGCCAAAAGCAGGGATAATGAAATTAGTTAAGGACAGGCTATTATCATTTGGAGTGGTAGCCAGTCTTGGATTTCTACTTTTAGTTTCACTCGGCATTTCGGCAGTAATAGAATCTCTAAACAATAGCCTGGTAAAAGCCTTTCCTAACATTGCCATAAACTTATTCTACGTAATAAATATCATCATCACGTTTAGTGTGATCACGGCCTTATTCATGATCATTTTTAAAGTATTACCTGATGCTAATATAAAATGGAAGGACGTACTTTCAGGTGCAATTGCAACTGCTATTTTATTTATGATCGGTAAATTTGGGATTTCTTTCTACATCAGCAAAAGCAATGTCGGCAGTGCTTACGGGGCAGCGGGATCGTTAATTATTTTATTGGTATGGATTTATTACTCATCTATAATTCTCTACTTCGGAGCAGAGTTTACAAAAGCATTTGCCATGGAATACGGGAATGCTATTCATCCAAATTCCTATTCCGTCATTTCGAAAAAAGTAGAGATAGAGGCAGGAAAAGATAGCATTCAAAATGCAGATAAAAAGATAAGTGAAAAACAAGATTTGTAGATTTTAAGAAAGCATATTTACTTTTTCAAAAACGAGGTAACCCCATTCATTGGCATACACATGATTGTCATTATTAAAAGAAACATCGGGACCGCCAAATACATTTTTAAAAACACCTTTTACATTCTTCACATGGAAATCGATTCCATGGTCTGAGCAATTTAAAATAACGAAAACTTCATGGTCCCCATTGATGCGTAAAAAAGAAAAAACTTCCTGGTCATCAGGATGAGAAATAATGCGTGTAAGAACATCACTATCTCCTGCCCGCAATGCATCGTTATTGCTTTTCAGCGTCAAAAGCGTTTTATAAAAATTATGAAGTTCAAAATGATCTCTCCATTCAATAACATCTTTTTCAAAAAATTTAAGTCGTTTGTGATTGGGTAATTCCTGTCCGGAATACAGCATTGGAATCCCATCCCATGTGCATGAGAAAACAGCGAACAACAATGCCGCATTCCCGTACTTTTCATACTCAGTTCCATTCCAGCTATTCTCATCATGATTGGAAGTAAAGTAAGTCCTAAAAGCGTTCCCGTGAAATTCGGTAACTGATTTATAAAGCACTGTCAACAAACTTTGCAGGTTCATTCTTTTTTGATAAAACTCTTGTGACGCATGCATCCAGCGCCAGGTGTAGGTTGCATCAAAAACTTCATGATATTCAGGAACTTCACATTCTGCCAGCCAAAAAAGATTCTCTTTTAATTTTGACAATTTCTTTTTTGCAGTCACCCAAAAATCCAGAGGCACCAGGTGAGCCATATCGCACCGATAGCCATCTATGTCACATTCTTTGATCCAGAATTTCATGGCATGCACCATGGCTTTTCTTAACTCATCATTTTTATAATTTAATTCAGACACATCACTCCATCCATGAGGATTGATAATTTCTCCTTGTTCGTTGCGCACATAAAAATCAGGATGTTCTTCGATCCAATGATGATCGTTTCCGGTATGGTTCGCCACAAAATCGAGAATGATTTTGAAATGAAGATCGTGTGCTTTTTTTACCAGATTTTTAAAATCTTCCAGCGTTCCAAATTCCGAATTTACCTCCACGTAACTTTTTGCAGCATAATAACTTCCTAATTTACCAAGCCTTCCTTTCTCACTTATGGGAGTGATAGGCATAAACCACAATATCTTTACACCCATATCTTTTAGCCGGGGAAGATGATGACTAAATGCTTCAAACGTGCCTTCCGCCGTGTATTGTCGCAGATTAACCTCATAAATATTTGATGAATAACTCCAGGCGGGATGTGAATCTTTCATATAATTAGTGCTCAATTTTTTTAAAACTATTTCCCTTAAAAGTAAACATAATTATCGTTTTGTTGGCTGATGCATGATAGGGTCTTTGTAACTTTATCCCTTTAGGCTTTGATCAGGTAATTGGTAATGATGAGGAGTATTTTAAATTATCGTGGCTTGGGCGTTTTGGTGAATTGTTATGGTTCGTGAGGACACGAACCACGGAGTGTCCACGTTTCGTTGTCTCCACGGAGTAACTATGGTTCATTTCTTCACGGAGTAGCCCCGGTTCGTTCTCCACGGATTGGCCACGTTTCGTTGTCTCCAAGGAGTGTCGCCAGTTTGAGTCTCCACGGAGTAGCCCTGGTTCGTGTCTCCACGAACCGGAATAATAGGGATAATTGAAATGCCAGATATTGATTAAAGCCTTCGTAAGATTTCATAATTTTGAAAACTGAAGAATAGAAATGAAAAAGTTTAATGTTCCGGTAATCTATCGAAGCCCCTTAATAACTGCGGTAAAAAATAAACGTAAAGAAAAAGACAAATTAAAAAAAGATTTTTCTCCAAGTTTTTTGGATTTTGGTGATGTTCATATTTATCTCGCACGCCATTTTGGTTTTTGCTATGGAGTAGAAAATGCAATTGAAATTTCTTTTAGAACCGTAGATGAAAATCCTGATAAGACGATTTATCTTTTAAGTGAAATGATTCACAACCCTCATGTAAATGAAGATTTAAAAGACAGAGGAGTTCAGTTTTTAATGGATACGAAAGGAAATACATTAATCCCTTTTGAAAACCTTTTGCCTGGCGACATCGTTGTGGTGCCTGCATTTGGAACCACTTTACAGATTGAAGAAAAATTAAAAAAAGCAGGAGTTGACATTGAACAATATAATACTACCTGTCCATTTGTGGAAAAAGTTTGGAACCGCGCGGAGACGATTGCAAAAAAAGATTACACTATTATTATTCATGGAAAACCTCAACATGAAGAGACCCGCGCCACCTTTAGTCATAGTGCTGTTAATTCTCCAACTGTTATTGTAAAAGATATGCAGGAGGCAATTGAATTAGCGGGTTACATCAACGGAACAAAAGATCCCAAAGAATTCTATAACGAATTTGCAGGTCAGCACACAGATGGTTTTGATGTTGATAATCATCTTCAAAGAATTGGTGTAGTCAATCAAACCACCATGCTGGCAAGCGATACGCAGGGTATTGCGGATTATTTAAAAAGTGTGATGACCACAAAATATAATTTAAATGATGTGTCTGTTTCTGAAAGATTTGCAGACACGCGGGATACACTTTGTTATGCTACTAATGAAAACCAGGGCGCAGTGTATGCTTTGGTAGATACACCTGCAGACTTTGCCATCGTGGTAGGAGGATATAATAGTTCTAACACTTCTCACCTCGTTGAATTGTGTGAAGAGAAGTTACCAACCTATTTCATCCATTCGGCAGATGAGATCATTTCTTCGAAAGAAATCAGACATTACAATCTCCACAAAAAAAAGGTTGTAACCTCGCTTTCTTATTTACCTGAAAAAAAACCTGTAAAGATTTTGATTACCAGTGGAGCCAGTTGCCCGGATGCGATGGTGGAGAGTGTTATCATGCGGCTTACGGAATTTTATCAATCATCTAAACCCCTGGAAGAAGTGATGCGGAAATTTAATTTGAGGATGGATCTTACTGAAAGCTAAAAGATCATTAATCACATCTGCTTTTGATTTCTTTCGCTGCCAACCATCCACTCGTCCATGCATTTTGAAAATTAAATCCACCAGTGATTCCATCAACGTTTAAAATCTCACCAGCAAAAAATAGGTTTGGAATTAATTTGCTCTCCATGGATTGTGGAATTACTTCGTTTAACGAAACACCTCCCGCAGTTACAAATTCTTCTTTAAATGTGGTTTTGCCTTTCACTGTGAATTGTTGCGAACACAAAACTTTCGCTAATTGATTTTGCTGTTTGGCAGCAACGTCTGCCCAGCGGCTATCTACATCGATATCACATTGCATTAAAAAATACTCCCATAATCTTTGTGGAATTCCAAAAGGATTTCTATTGACAATTTTCTGTGCTCCAATTTCATTTCTGATGGTCCTTATTTTTTCCAAGGCTGAGTTTTCATGATAATCATTTAGCCAATTTATTGAAATAGAAAAACTATAATTTAATACAGCCAATTCTTTTGCTGCGAATGCCGACAACTTTAAAATTGCAGGTCCACTGAAACCCCAATGAGTTATAAGCAATGGGCCTTGTTGAGAAAAGTTAGTTCCAATTATTTTTACAAGAACATCATTTACTGAAATGCCCATCAATTCAGAGATGGGATTTTTTGGAACATTAAAAGTAAACAAGGAAGGTACCGGTGCTTCAAAATGATGACCGAGATTTCGGAGCCAATCATATTGAATTTCTTTTGGAAATCCACCACAGGCAACACAAACAAAATCTGCAATTATTGTTGAACTATCAGCAAAGCTTACCCGAAAATGATACTCATTTTCACCATTAGAGATTTTTTCAATTTTTGAGACCGCACGATTTAATAAAATCTGTACATTATTTTTTTTAGCCTCTTCCAGTAAACAATTTGCAATTGTTTCAGATGAATTGCTTTCGGGAAACATCCGTCCATCTTCTTCTGTTTTTAATTTTACGTTTCTTTCTTCGAACCACTGAATGGTATCTGTTGTAAAGAAATGATGAAATGCCTGCTTTAAAAATTTAGAACCCCGAGGATATTTTTTTATCATTTCGGAAATGCTGAAGCAGGCATGCGTAACGTTGCAACGGCCGCCACCACTCACTCTTACTTTGCTTAAAAGTTTCCCTGACTTCTCAACTATTAATACTTTAAGATTCGGATTATTACTTGCAGCATTGACTGCGCAAAAAAAACCGGCAGCACCTCCGCCTATTACAATGAGTTTCTTATTCACCCAAACAAGATAATTTAAAACTGGAATTTTTCTCCGTCTTTTTAGATAAAAAGAATTGCAATTAATAATCAGAAAACAAAAGCTGATTTGCTTTTTCAGCAGCTTCTATGGAATCAAATGAAGACAGAATATCAGCCTTATCTTTTTGCACACAAATGGTGTGTTCATAATGCGCAGCAGGCTTTCCATCTTTAGTACGGATCGTCCAACCGTCTTCATCATTGTACACCTCTTTGCCGCCCATATTTACCATGGGCTCAATGGCTATCACCAATCCTTTTTTTAATTTGGGCCCCGTTCCTCTTTTACCATAATTTGGAACCTGAGGATCCTCGTGTAATTCCTTACCAAGGCCATGTCCAACCAACTCTCTTACCACACCGTAACCATGAACTCGTTCTGTATAATCCTGGATGGCAAACGCGATATCGCCCACCCGATTTCCTTCCCGTGCCTTTTCAATACCCTTGTACAAAGACTCTTTAGTTACACGCATCAACTTCTTTACATCATCACTTATCTTCCCAAGTGCAAAAGTATAAGCACTATCTCCGTGAAATTTATTTTTATAAGCACCCACATCTACTGAGATAATATCACCATCTTTTAATTTTTCGTTGGTAGGAAAACCATGTACCACAGCATCGTTCACTGATATACAACAAGCATAAGGAAAGCCATGATAATTTTTGAATGAAGGAGTGGCACCATTGGCCCTGATAAATTCCTCCGCCATGTCATTCAATTTCATTGTAGAAACGCCAGGCTTTATAAATGCTGCAACATGCGCAATGGCGTTATTTACAATTTCGCAACTGTGTCTAATCAGTTCAACTTCTTCTTTGGATTTATAATTGATCATAATCTTTTCATTAAAAAACCCTGACAGAATACGGCCAGGGTTTGTATAAAATATTCTGAATTAATTTTAAATGTTACCAGTAATTCCCGGTGCTGCAGTTGACTGTCTTCCCTGGATACGTCCCGTTGACATTAAGCCATCGTATTGACGCATTAATAACTGAGTTTCGATTTGTTGCAATGTATCCAAAACAACTGCCACCATAATCAGCAATGAAGTACCACCATAGAACACGGCAAATCCCTGTGTCACACCCATCAATTGTACAAGTCCCGGAAGAATACCCACAATGGCCAACAACACTGAACCAGGTAAGGTAATTCGATCCATAATAGTACCAATATAATCTGTGGTAGGTTGACCAGGCTTAACTCCCGGAATAAATCCATTGCTACGTTTCAGATCATCAGACATTTGTTTTGGGTTAAATATTAAAGCCGTATAAACAAATGTAAAAGCAATCGTCATTATACTAAAGATGACCATGTAAACCCAATTGGTATGGTCTGTAAAATAGGCTGACCAGTTTTTACCCGATGTTTGAAACCCTGCGAAAATGGTTGGCAGGAACATGATAGCCTGCGCAAAGATGATCGGCATTACGTTGGCTGCATTTACTTTCAAAGGTAAAAATTGACGGGCACCACCAAACTGGCGATTGCCAACTATTTGCTTTGCATAATTTACAGGAACTTTTCTCACTCCTTGTACCAACACAATCAATCCAAGAATCACCGCAATGAAGGCTGCAATCTCTACCATGAAAATTAAGAGGCCTCCACCACCTTTTGCTTGCTTAGCCAAAAATTCCTGAATGAAGGACTGAGGAAGATTTGCCAAAATACCAATCATGATTATGATAGATACGCCGTTACCGATTCCTTTATCAGTAATCTTTTCACCTAACCACATTACAAACAAAGTCCCTGCAGTAAGTAAAATTATGGTAGAAATCCAGAAGAATCCTGCGTAAGCCTGAAGCATTGCTTCAGCGCTCGATGATTGCAGAAATCCAACGTAAGCTGCGGCCTGAAACGCAGTAACAATAACAGTAAGGTATCTTGTCCACTGAGTTATTTTCTTTTGACCGCTCTCGCCTTCTTTTTGAATTTTTGAAATTTGAGGAACCAAAACAGTTACTAACTGCATAAAGATGGAAGCCGAAATGTAAGGCATTACGCCTAATGCAAAAATGGAAGCTTTCGCAAAAGCTCCACCTACAAAGGAATTTAAAAGGCCCAACATTCCACCAGACGTGCTGGCTTGTAAATTTGCTAATTTATTTGGATCAATTCCCGGAAGAACAATAAAGGATCCTACACGGAAAACAAATATGAGTAGTAACGTGAGAATAAGTTTATTCCTCAATTCTTCAATTGACCAGATATTTTTTAATGTTTTGAGAAACTTCTTCACAGAATTATTAAGATTTAATTATTAACGATCCCACAAATCGTGGAATACAAATATCAATTAATTATTTTATTATTTCTAAACTACCACCAGCAGCCTCAATAGCACCTTTTGCTTTCACACTAATAGCATTTACTTTAAAAGGAATATTAGCTTTCAAAACACCATTGCCTAATATTTTCACTCTATCATTCTGGCTGATCAGATTGTTGATGTACAGCGTTTCAGGATTAAATTCCTTTAATTCATGCTTCTCAATTAACTGGTCAATTTGGCCAAGATTGAAAACTTTATACTCAACACGATTATTATTTTTGAATCCACGCTTTGGAACCCGGCGTTGGATGGGCATCTGGCCACCTTCGTGAGCCATTTTAATTTTATAACCTGCACGGCTTTGACCACCTTTGTTACCTTTTGTAGAAGTGCCGCCTTTACCGGAAGCTTCGCCGCGGCCTATTCTTTTTTCTTTGTGTGTAGCTCCTTTTGCGGGTCTTAAATTATGTAATTGCATTGTACTTTTTTTTACTTCACTCCCGATAAAAATATCGGGATCGCTTTTATAAATAATAAATAAATAAAAAGAACCGCCTAAGCTAGTTCTTCTACTTTAATCAAATGTTCTACTTTTTTTACCATTCCCAAAATCTGAGGAGTTGCTTCCACTTCTTTGGAGCCATTTACTTTGGTGAGACCCAAGGCCTGCAAGGTTAGTTTTTGGCGTTGTGAGCGATCGATACCGCTTTTCACTTGTGTTATTTTAATCTTTTTCATGTTTGTTTTTTTTGAGCAGTTGTGAGGGATGAGGTGTGAGGTATCAGGTATCAGCCACGATACTTCTTTCCTACTACCCACTACTCACTACTCACTACTTTATTATCCGTTAAAAACTTTCTTCAAAGAAATATTTCTTGTTTTTGCGACAGTTATCGGCTCACGTAACATAGCCAAAGCTTTTACGGTTGCTTTTACCACATTCTGTGGATTAGCTGACCCCAATGATTTTGCTAACACATCTGTGATGCCTGCGCTTTCCAATACAGCCCTCATACTACCTCCGGCTATTACACCAGTACCTTGAGATGCTGGCTTTATCAAAACCTTTGCAGCACCTTCTTTGCACCATTGCTCATGTGGAATAGTACCGTGCCTAACAGGAACTCTTATCAAATTTTTCTTTGCATCATCGATGCCTTTCAAAATTGCTTCCTGAACTTCTTTTGCTTTTCCAAGACCCTGGCCGACAATTCCTTCTCCATTACCTACAACCACAAGTGCAGAAAAACTGAATGCCCGTCCACCTTTAGTAGTTTTCACCACACGGTTAATAGACACTACTTTCTCTTTCAATTCAAGATCAGAGCCTTTTATTTTTTGATTTGATTTCAACATTATGTCGATTTTAGATTTTAGATTTTGTGTGGGGAAAATTCATTTCAAACTTTCCTCTCCAAAAAATATGTTTTATTGTTTTGTATTTTAAAATACGATTTTAAAATTTCAATCCACCTTCCCTGGCACCTTCAGCAACTGCTTTGATACGTCCATGGTATAAATAACCACTTCTATCAAAAACAACGTCAGTGATTCCCAACTCCACTGATTTCTTAGCGATAGCATTTCCTACCATTTTGCTACTGTCAACCTTATTCACTTTTTGCGCAGCGATATCCTTTTCACGGGATGAAGCCGAAGCCAAAGTTGCTCCATTTTCATCATCAATTAACTGAACATAAATGTCTTTATTGCTTCTGAATACACTCAACCGAGGCTTCGCGGCACTGCCACTTAATTTCTTGCGAATGCGGTAGCGTATTTTTTGCCTGGCGCTTATTTTTGAACTCATTTTTATTCTTATTTTATTTCTCCGATACTGCCGGAAAACGTTTTATAAATTCTTGTTTGAAAAAATCTGCTTTTTATTTACCAGCAGATTTACCAGCCTTTCTACGTAAAATTTCACCTTCAAATTTCACACCTTTTCCTTTGTATGGTTCAGGCTTACGCAGGCTACGAATCTTTGCAGCTACCTGTCACAATAATTGTTTGTCAACACTTGACAACATTATTTTTGGATTCTTACCTTTTTCCTGCAAAGTGCTTACGGTAAGTTCTTTCGGAATCTCTACAACAATGTTATGAGAATATCCTAAAGAAAGATCCAACAGGTTTCCCTGGCTAGTTGCTTTATAACCTACACCCACTAATTCCAGTGTTTTGGAATATCCTTCGGTAACACCTTTCACCATATTATCTACCAAAGAACGATATAAACCATGCATTGCTTTGTGCCTGATTTGATCAGTAGGCCTTGATAACTCAATAGAATCTTCCTTCACTTCGATTTTAATATCGCGATCAATTGCCTGCTTTAATTCACCTTTAGGGCCTTTTACAGTAATCACATTATCACTTCCTACAGTTACTTTTACATCCTTTGTAATACTGACAGGGTTTTTTCCAATTCTTGACATAGCCGGTTTTATTTTAAATTATGAAATTGGTTGTGTTCAGCCACGACTAAGGCTTAATTATCTTACCAAAAAATATTAATAAATGTTGCACAATACTTCACCACCCACATTTTGAGCTCTCGCTTCTTTATCAGTCATTACTCCTTTCGAAGTAGAAATGATTGCGATACCCAAACCATTCTTAACTCTTTTAAATTCCTGTGGTTTTGAATAAGTTCTTAGACCCGGGCGGCTGATTCTTTCCAGGCTTTGAATAGCTGGAACTTTTGACTGTGGATCATACTTAAGGGCTATTTTGATTAGACCTTGTTTTGAATCATCTTCAAATTTATACTTCAGGATATATCCTTTATCGTATAAAATTTCGGTGATACGTTTTTTCAAATTGCTGGCAGGAATTTCCACGATACGGTGGCTTGCCATTTGCGCGTTGCGAATTCTTGTTAAATAATCTGCTATAGGATCAGTAACCATTGTTTTGTTTCTTTTTTATAATTTAATACAATGTGATATCCGGTGATACCTTTATAATAGCTACCAGCCTTTAGCTAATAGCTTTGAGCTTTTACCAGCTTGCTTTTTTTACTCCGGGAATTTTTCCCTCTAATGCCATATCGCGAAACATGTTTCTTGATAAACCGAAATGCCTCAAATAACCGCGGGGTCTTCCTGTAAGCTGACAACGATTTTTAAGCCTAACCGGCGATGCATTCTTAGGAAGAAGATCCAGTGCTCTGTAGTCTCCAGCTTCTTTCAGCGCCTTTCTTTTCTCGGCATACTGAGCTACCATTTTCTCCCTTTTTCTCTGCCTGGCTTTGATTGATTCTTTTGCCATATTTTATTTTTATTTTTCCCTTTGCAGGGATGCTTTTTTATTTTTTAAAACGATGCTCTAATAAGCTTTATTCAGCTTCCTGCCTTTTCATATTCTTAAAAGGCATTCCTAACTCTTTAAGCAATTCGTAAGCTTCTTCATTATTAGATGCAGTAGTTACGAAAGTGATATCCAAACCAGTAATTTTATTCACCTTATCAATATCAATTTCAGGAAAAATGATCTGTTCAGTTACACCCAATGTGTAGTTACCGCGGCCATCAAATGATTTGTCGCTAATGCCTTTGAAATCACGAACACGTGGCAAAGACACAGAAACTAACCTATCCAAAAATTCATACATATTAACACCACGCAAAGTAACACGGGCGCCAATCGGCATGTTCTTACGAAGTTTAAAATTCGAAATATCTTTCTTAGACATTGTAGCTACTGCCTTCTGACCGGTAATTGTTGTTAACTCATCAATGGCAACATCAACCAACTTTTTGTCAGCAACAGCACCATTAACACCGCGGTTAATACAAACCTTGGTAAGCCTGGGTGCCTGCATCACAGTCTTGTAAGAAAACTTTTTCATTAAAGCAGGTACAACCTCTTTTTTGTACTTATCTGCAAGTCTTGGTTTATAATTTTCAGTGCTCATTATTTGATTACCTCCCCTGATTTTTTTGCAGTCCGAACTAATTTACCGTCAACTCTGGATCTGCTGATTTTTGAATTTGAATGAGATTTTGCGTCCCAAAGCATTACATTGGAAATTGCAATTGGTGCTTCAACTTTTAAAATGCCTCCTTTAGTATTCTGCGCAGAAGGTTTAGTATGTTTGGTAACGATGTTAACTCCTTCTACCAGCACACGGCCTTTTTCAGTCAATACCTCCATTACTTTACGAGGCTTCTTAAGGTCTTTATCATCACCGGTAATTACGACCACTGAATCACCTTTTTTTATGTTGAACTTTGGTTTAAATCTTGTCTTCATTTTGACAAATATTTTGTCTTGATTAATTTATTAAAAATCCTTTTTTTCAAAAGGGGTGCAAAGATACATTATAATACTTCAGGGGCAAGGGAGATTATCTTCATATAACCCTTGTCACGCAATTCACGGGCAACTGGCCCAAAAATCCTGGTACCGCGCGGATCATCAGATGCATTCAGAAGTACCACTGCGTTATCGTCGAAACGAATGTAAGAACCATCCTTACGACGAAGCTTGTTTTTAGTACGTACAATCACAGCTGTGCTTACGGTTCCTTTTTTAATTCCACCTGCAGGTATAGCATCCTTAACGGTAACTACAATCTTATCTCCAACGTGTGCATAATCCTGTCCGGAATTTCCCAGAACACGAATACACAATACTTCTTTGGCTCCGCTGTTATCTGCTACATTTAGCCTGCTTTCTTGCTGTATCATTTTTATTTAGCTTTTTGCCTTTAGCTTTTTGCTTTTGGCTGATTAACTTCCATTTTAAATTTTTCTGCTAATAGCTTATAGCTAATAGCCAATAGCTTTTTATTTTACTTTTTCAAGCACTTCCACTAATCTCCAACGCTTTGTTTTGCTAAGCGGCCTGATCTCCATGATCTTAACAAGATCACCAATGCTGCATTCGTTCTTTTCGTCGTGGGCATGAAAACCTGTCGTTTTTTTCACGAATTTACCATAGAGAGGATGCTTCACTTTCCTCTGAACTTTTACGGTAATGGTTTTATCCATCTTGTTACTGGAAACTACACCAGTCCTTACTTTTCTTAAATTTCTATCGGACATTTTAAATATTTTTAGGATTGAGAACCTAATTGTTTTGAACGTAATTCTGTTTTCGTGCGAGCCAGGTCTTTTCTAACATCGCGTATGCTCATCGGATTCTCTAATGGAGATACTGCGTGAGCAAATTTTAATTTTTTAATTCGTAATTCATCTTCGGCAATGCGGGATTGCAAATCCTGCTCATTCATTTCCTTCAGGCTTTTTACGAAATCGTTTCTGTTTGACATTATTTTTAATTTGATAATTCTCTAATTATTCCTTATGCTATTTCACACATTTACGAATCACTGATCTTTATTGAATCCCTAATCTTATGCTTCGTAATCCCTTCTTACCACAAACTTTGTTTGAATCGGTAATTTTTGTGCTGCCAAAGCAAAAGCTTCTTTAGCTACTTCCAGAGGAACACCATCCGCTTCAAAAATGATTCTTCCGGGTTGAACTACTGCAGCCCAATACTCAGGGTTACCTTTACCTTTACCCATCCTAACTTCCGCGGGCTTCTTTGTAATTGGTTTATCAGGAAAAATTCTGATCCAAACATTTCCTTCACGCTTCATGTGACGGGTAAGTGCCTGCCTGGCAGATTCTATTTGCCTGTTAGTTAACCAAACTGAATCCAATGATTTTAAAGCAAACGTTCCAAAAGCTATTGTAGCGCCACGCTTTGTATCGCCTTTCATACGGCCTTTCTGCATCTTTCTATGCTTCGATCTTTTTGGCTGTAACATATTCTTTTTTGTTTATCGTTTGAAAAATTTCTTATTCCAAACTATTCATTAAAATTATTAAAACTGATTCCCTGATAAATAATCAAAAAGGAATTTATACTTTCTATCTTCTACCACCTCCACCACCTCTTTGGCCACCGCCGCCACCTCTTCTATCACCACCTCTGTCGCCCCTATCTCCACCACCTCTTCTATCTCCGCCAAATCCGCCTCTTCTATCTCCGCCCTGCATGTCGGTCTCTTTTCCGCCACCGGCGATAATGTTAGGATTCAAATCACGCTTCGCTAAAACTTCCCCTTTACAAATCCAAACTTTAATACCGATTTTTCCATAAACTGTTTGAGCAAAAACATTTGCATAATCGATGTCCATTCTTAAAGTATGTAATGGAGTACGACCTTGCTTTATTTCTTCACTACGTGCAATCTCAGCACCTCCCAAACGTCCGCCTACTCTCACTTTAATACCTTCTGCTCCCATTCTAAGTGCAGATGCAATAGACATTTTAATCGCTCTTTTATAATTGATCCTGTTTTCAATTTGCTTTGCAATGGTGTCACCAACAATGGCAGCATCCAATTCAGGACGACGGATTTCAAGAATGTTAATCTGAACATCATCCTTTCCTGTCAACTTCTTCAATTCTTCTTTGATCCTATCAACCTCTCCACCACCTTTACCGATTATGATACCCGGCTTAGAAGTGTGAATAGTAACGATTAGTTTATTAAGAGTACGCTCGATAACAATCTTTGCGATACCGCCTTTGCTGATACGAGCATTCAGGTATGTTCTAATCCTATCATCTTCGATAAGTTTCTTAGCGTAATCTTTAGGACTTGCAAACCAGTTACTATCCCATCCACGGATGATTCCTAACCTGGCTCCAATCGGATTTACTTTTTGACCCATTAGTAGATTTTTATTTTTTAGTTTTTTTATCTGTTGATTTTACTTCAGCCTTTTCTGCTGTAGTCTTTGCCTTTTTAGGTGCTGCATCTTTCTTCACTGTATCCTTTTTGGCAGGTGCTTTTTTGGCTACCGCTTTCTTTGCAGATGCAATTTCATTTACTTCTACAGGCTCAACCTCTGTTTGCACTTTAGCCTTCTTAATACCCAAAACATTTTTGCTGTTGATGCTATCTACAACAATCGTTACATGATTACTACGCTTGCGAACACGGTAGCCACGACCTTGTGGTGCCGGGCGCATACGCTTGATTACTCTGCCGCAATCAACCATAATTGTTTTTACTACCAGACCTGCATCTTCAACTTTCTCTTCTCCATTTTTCTGCTCCCAATTGTTGATGGCGCTTTTCAATAATTTATACATCGGCACAGCAGGATGCTTAGGATTAAATTGTAAAATGCCTAATGCCTTCTCTACTTCAAGCCCACGGATTAAATCTGCAAGTAAACGCATTTTACGGGGAGACGTGGGATAATTATTAAGTTTTGCTACTGCTTCCATATTTGTTTTATTTCTTGATAAGATAACATTCCAGTTTTGCCGGAACCATACCCTTATTACCCAATCTTTTTACTAGAGTGACCTTTAAAATTTCTTGTTGGTGCAAATTCACCCAATTTATGACCAACCATAAATTCTGTTACATACACAGGAATAAATTTATTCCCATTATGCACGGCAAATGTGTGTCCTACAAAGTCAGGTGTGATCGTTGATCTGCGAGACCAGGTTTTCAAAACACCTTTTTTTGATGTTCCTTCGTTAATCGCAAGCACCTTATCTTCCAGCTTTGCTTCTACGTAAGGACCTTTTTTAATTGAACGAGCCATATTCGATTTTTTATTTTAGATCTGCGATTTTAAAAATCGCGAATTCTTATTTATTTTTTATTCTAAATACCGGGTTCTTATTTGTTCGGAAGTTTTTTACCATTCCTTCTTTGGATAATCATTTTATCAGATCCTTTTCCACGAGTCCTGGTAATTTCACCTTTAGCATATTTACCTGTTCTGCTCCTTGGGTGACCACCTGACGCTTTACCTTCACCACCACCCATCGGGTGATCCACAGGGTTCATAGCCACACCTCTTGTGCGTGGACGAATACCTAACCACCTGTTTCTACCTGCTTTACCTTTGCTCTCCAAGCTATGGTCACTGTTAGAAACTTCACCAACTGTTGCGTAACAATTGATCAATATTTTCCTCAACTCGCCACTCGGCATTTTCAACACAGCATATTTTTCTTCCTTGTTAGCTAACTGAGCAGATGAACCGGCACTTCTGGCTAATTTACCACCTTGTCCAGGTTGCATTTCAATATTATGAACTGTAGTACCCAGCGGAATGTTTTTCAATTTCAATGCATTTCCTAATTCGGGTGCTACAGCATCACCACTTATGATTCTGCCTCCAACCTGAATACCTTTTGGTGCAATGATGTATCGTTTTTCACCATCAGCAAAAGATAGTAAAGCGATAAAAGCACTGCGGTTTGGATCGTACTCAATTGTTTTAATTGTAGCAGGGATATCTTTTTTATCTCTTTTAAAATCGATAACGCGGTACATTCTTTTGTGTCCACCACCTAAGTAGCGCATACTTCTGCGGCCTTGCCTGTTACGTCCTGCGGAATGGTGTACTTTTTCTACCAGGCTTTTTTCAGGAACATTGGTAGTTACTTCAGCATAGGCATTGCCTATTCTCCAGCGGGTTCCTGCGGTAGTCGGTTTGTATTTTCTTAAAGCCATGATTTATGATTTTAGAATTTTGATATAACAAAAACTATATCTAATTCTATTTAAAATTATTTTACTTTTTCAATTATATGTTACCATATAAGTCGATCGATTCTCCTTCTGCCACAGTCACTACCGCTTTCTTTTTTGCAGGTTTACGACCTACAAGTAATCCCGCTTTAGTGTTACGTTGCTTCACTTTTGAAGGCATGGTCAGTGTATTCACGTCATCAACTGTAATACCATAGAATTCTTCCACAGCCTTTTTAATTTCCAGCTTATTAGCTTTCCTGTTTACTATAAAAGTGTAACGGTTGTACTTTTCAGTCAAGCGATTTACTTTTTCTGATAAAACCGGCCTTATTAAAACTTCTGACAATTTCATGTCTTTCTTATTTAAAAATTTTGAAAATCTGAATTTGAAAATTGACTTTGAATAAATGAGCCATTCTCAAATTTTCTCTTTATGCTTCTGCTACTTCTACGTTTTCTTCAATGAATATTTTTGCAGCACCTTCAGTAAATACAACAGAATCTGCATTGATTATATCATAAGTATTGATATCGCTAAGCATTGTGCCGCAAATAGAAGGTACATTCCGAAAACTCTTATACACGTTTTCATTATGCTCAGGAACTATAAATAATGACTTTCTGCTTCCGTTGCTTATTGTGCTGAACATCTTTGCAAATTGCTTGGTATTAGGCTTCTCCATAATCATAGAAGCATCTTCCAAAACAATAATCTTGTTCTCTTTTGCTTTACTGCTAAGTGCACTTATTTTAGCAAGGTCTTTTACTTTACGGTTTAATTTAAAATCGTAACCGTGCGGCTTTGGTCCAAATACAGTTCCACCACCTTTGTACAAAGGGTTACGCAGGTTACCTTTACGGCTACCACCAGTACCTTTTTGCTTATGTAGTTTTTTAGAAGAACCTTTCACTTCAGCGCGGGTCTTTACTTTATGAGTACCGGTACGCTGAGCAGCAAGATATTGCTTTACTGCAAGCCAAATAACGTGGCTGTTTGGTTCTGTACCAAATATTTCGTCCGGCAATTCAATAGTTCTGCCAGTCTTTTTTCCTTCTATATTTATTATATCTAATTGCATATTATTTCTGGATTAAAACGATTGAACCATTATGGCCGGGAACCGAACCACTTATTAATAAATAATTTTTTTCTGGGAATATCTTTACGATTTTCAGGCCTTTCATTTGAACCTTATCGTTGCCCATACGACCTGCCATACGCATGCCTTTGAACACTCTTGCAGGGTATGAAGATCCACCAATAGATCCGGGTGCTCTTGACCTGTCGTGCTGTCCGTGAGATTGCCCACCAACACCATGAAAACCATGTCGCTTTACCACACCCTGGAAACCTTTTCCTTTGGTAGTGCCAACAACGGTAATTTTGTCGCCTTCGCTGAATATGTCAACACCAATGGTGTCTCCAACATTCTTATCTGTTTCGCTATCGCGGATTTCTTTTACGAATTTTTTTGCCGGGGTATTTGCTTTGGCAAAGTGGTTTTTCTCCGAGAGGAGAGTATGCTTTTCTTTTTTATCTCCAAAAGCAATCTGAACTGCATTATAGCCGTCAGTTTCCACAGTCTTTTTCTGGGTGACTACGCATGGTCCAGCTTCAATAATGGTCACGGCGGTTTGCCTGCCATTATTATCGAAAATGCTGGTCATGCCAACCTTTTTTCCAATAATACTTTTCATTTCTATTTTATTATACTCAGCGGTACTGGGTTTCCGGTACTTGAGTGTTACAATTTTATATAAGAGCTATTTCCTATTCTGCCTTTGCAGGTAGTCCAGGAACGGGTAATTATGCTTTGATCTCTACGTCAACTCCTGATGGCAAATCCAATTTGGATAATGCATCAACAGTTCTTGAGCTGCTGGTATAAATATCCAGTAAACGCTTGTGCGTACATAACTGGAACTGCTCACGCGCTTTTTTATTAACGTGCGGCGAACGCAAAACAGTAAAAATTTTCTTATGAGTAGGTAAAGGAACTGGCCCCGTAACTACTGCACCTGTACTGCGTACTGTCTTAACAATTTTCTCTGCTGATTTATCAACCAGGTTGTGATCGTAAGACTGAAGTTTTATCCTTATTCTCTGAGACATTTTAAAGAACTTTTTTTTATCCAAATTTATTTTGGGAGTGCAAAAGTAGGAGCTTAATATTTAATTACAAAAAATAATTACTCTATTTGAAAAAAAACTTAAAATAAATTTCTCATCAGCAAAAGTGATTAAAAAAACGAATGAATTTTTTTAAAAAAAACGCCTAACCATTTTGTTCAGGAGTTAGTCCGGGCAGCAATTTCAGCAATTGGATGTAATGTAACCGGCAGCAATTCTTTTTCAAATTTGCAAATGTTATAAAACTCTAAATAGTCATTTTGTTTTTTGAAATCACGGTAAATTTCGTGGAAGAGAGTTATAAAATTTAAAAAAGCCCTCCATTAAAGGAAGGCTTTTAATCCTAACAATTATTTTGAAAAATTGCTCTTTAAAAAATCGTGATTTAGATAGTAACCGTTTCGTCTTGTATTATTTCATTTCTAAAAACAACGGTTCCATCAAACACATCTACTAATACCGGTCTGGATTTATCAATGTTTCCACCCAACAACTTTTTACTAAGTTGATTGATGATTTGCTTTTGAATTAATCTTTTCAAAGGTCTTGCACCAAACTGGGGATCGAATCCGTTTTCAGCGAGATACTCCAGCGCGTAGTCCGTAAATTCAAGCCTAACTCCATTTTTGAATAACTGTTTTTTCAAATCGTACAATTGGATTTTTATAATCTCTTTGATATCATTGAGTAATAATGGATGGAACATAATTACCTCATCTATCCTATTTAAAAATTCAGGTCGTATCGTTTGCTTTAGCAAATCAACTACCTCTCGTTTTGTATTATCTACCACTTCTTCTAAATTCTTTTCGGTGATGTTTTCAAAATTCGCCTGTATAATATGACTTCCCATATTGCTGGTCATAATGATAATTGTGTTTTTGAAATTCACAACACGCCCCTTGTTATCCGTTAAACGCCCATCATCCAACACTTGTAATAAAACGTTGAATACATCCGGATGGGCCTTTTCAATTTCATCTAATAAAATAACGCTGTAAGGTTTACGTCTAACCGCTTCCGTTAGTTGCCCACCTTCATCATACCCAACGTATCCCGGAGGCGCACCCACTAACCTGCTCACAGAATGTTTTTCCTGGTATTCACTCATATCTATTCGGGTCATCATGCTGTCATCATCGAAAAGATAATCCGCTAAAGCTTTCGCCAATTCAGTTTTACCAACACCAGTGGTGCCGAGGAAAATAAAAGATCCTATCGGCTTACGCGGATCGTGCAAACCCGCGCTGCTCCTACGTACTGCATCTGCAACCGCTTCGATTGCCTCATCCTGACCAATAACCCTTTTGTGCAATTCATCTTCAAGATTGAGCAATTTATCTTTTTCGCTTTGCAGCATTTTATTTACCGGAATTCCGGTTGCTTTAGCCACACTTTCTGCAATATCTTCCGCATCTACTTCTTCTTTTAATAAACGCTTTTCACTTTTTTCGTCAAGTTCGGCTGTATAATCAGCAATCAATTTCTCCTGCGATTGAAGTTTACCATATCTAATTTCAGCCACTTTTCCATAGTCACCCTCACGCTCCGCTTTTTCAGCCGACATCTTTAGATTTTCCATTTCAGCTTTTGCATTCTGCACTTTTTCTACCAATTCTTTTTCCTGTTGCCACTTTGCTTTAAACGTGTCACGCTGTACAGTAAGATTTGAAATCTCTGTATTCAACTCTTTCAATTTCGCTTCGTCTTTTTCTCTTTTAATAGCTTCCCTTTCTATCTCTAATTGACGAATAGCTCTTTCTAATTTATCTAACTCTTCGGGCATGGAATTCATTTCAAGCCTAAGCTTCGCGGCACTTTCATCAATAAGATCAATTGCCTTATCCGGCAAAAAACGATCTGTAATATATCGATGCGACAACTCAACCGCGGCAATAATAGCTTCATCTTTTATTCGCACATGGTGATGTGTTTCATAACGATCCTTCAATCCTCTGAGGATAGAAATAGCGTCTTCAACAGTGGGTTCATCCACGATAATCTTTTGAAACCTGCGTTCCAAAGCTTTATCTTTTTCAAAAAACTTTTGGTATTCATTTAGTGTCGTTGCACCAATCGCTCTTAGTTCACCACGGGCCAAAGCTGGCTTCAAAATATTAGCCGCATCCATTGCGCCATCGCCGCCGCCCGCACCGACAAGTGTATGAATTTCATCAATAAATAAAACGATTTCACCATCACTATCTCCTACTTCTTTTATCACAGATTTTAATCTTTCTTCAAACTCGCCCTTATATTTTGCACCAGCAATTAAAAGACCCATATCGAGTGAAAAAATAATTTTTGATTTCAGGTTCTCCGGAACGTCCCCACTGATTATTCTTATCGCCAAACCTTCTACTATCGCGGTTTTGCCAACACCTGGCTCCCCTACTAAAATTGGATTGTTCTTTGTTCTTCTCGATAAAATATGCAACGTTCTGCGAATCTCCTCATCACGTCCAATTACAGGATCTAACTTATTGCTTCTCGCTAGCTCGTTTAAATTCTTTGCATATTTATTCAATGCGTTAAACTGTGTTTCTGAAGTTTGCGAAGACACCGTAGAACCTTTTTTAAGATCCTTTATAGCTGCAATCAAATTCTTTTCTGTAACACCTGCATCTTTTAAAATTTTCGACGTGTTATCATTCACTTGCAAAATGGCGAGTAACAAATGCTCCACGCTCACAAACTCATCACCGAATGTTTTAAGTGTACCGGCAGCCCTCAACATTACATTATTCATGTCGCGGCTTAAAGTTTGTGCAGGCTCGCCACTTGTAACTTTTGGTAATTTTTTTATCGCTTCATCAACTTTGCTTTCAACAAAATTTACATTCACATTATTCTTCTTCAACAAAAATTCTACAGGACTATCTTCATCCACCAGCAATGCTTTTAATAAATGCTCCACTTCAATGTTTGGATTCTTTTCGTCGAATGCAAGCTGTTGCGCTTTTTGAAGAATCTCCTGCGATTTAATGGTTAAGTTTCCCGGATTCATACTTTTATATTTTTTCTTATCGGTACAAATTTTAATCCAACATGAAAATGGAAAATTATGTCGTGAATCTTTTGCGAAGGCTGACGTAACAGCAGTTGAAAAAATATTTCCTGCTATTTTTTCAGTTTTATTATCATAAAAAATAGTGAAGTACTTTTGCGCTTCTATCATGCTTCATCAATCTGAATACACCTCCTTTGTAAAAAATTCCGCACAGTCACTCGGGTTTGATTATTGTGGAATTGCACGTGCACAAAAACTGGATAAGGAAGCACGATTTCTTGAAAACTGGTTGAACAAAGGGTTTCATGGCACGATGGGCTACATGGAAAATTATTTTGATCTGCGCACTGATCCTACTAAATTGGTACCGGGAGCAAAATCAGTGATTACCTTATTGATCAATTATTTCCCAGCCCAACATCAAACAGAAACAGCTCCACAAATTTCTAAATATGCTTATGGCTTTGATTATCACGAAGTGATTAAAAGTAAATTGAAAATTTTTTTACAATTAATAAAAGAAAATATCGGGGAAGTAAATGGTAGAGGTTTCACAGATAGTGCGCCCGTTTTGGAAAGAAGCTGGGCGCAAAAAAGTGGTCTAGGTTGGGTAGGAAAAAACGGAAATCTGATTACCAAAGACTCCGGATCTTTTTTCTTTATTGCTACATTAATTACTGATTTAGATTTAGAACCAGACAATCCTTTCATCAAAGATTATTGCGGAACCTGCACCAAATGCATCGACGCTTGTCCTACCGACGCAATACTTCCGGATAAAGAAATTGACGGCAGCAAATGCATTTCCTATTTCACGATAGAACTAAAGGACATGCTGATTCCTGAGGCGATGAAAGGAAAATTTGAAAATAAAATGTTCGGCTGCGATATATGCCAGGATGTATGCCCGTGGAATCGATTTTCCAAACCAAATGAGGAAGAAGGATTTTCTCCCATCAATGAAATTTTAAATTATTCAAAAGATGATTGGGAAGAATTGACAGAGGAATCTTTCAAAATTATTTTTAGAAAATCTCCTTTAAAAAGATCCAAATTTGAAGGGATAAAAAGGAACTTAAAATTTTTGGATTAATTCCAATCGGTATCCAAATTTCATTTTTTTAAAAAGCCACTCCTGCTTTCAAAATCAATCGACCGAAACCAAATTCGTATCTGCTGTAATCAATGTTACAGGGTCCTACAAAAGGACAAATATGTACTCCTATTTTATCACTCATCTTTTTGTAACTGTAGCCCACACTAAATTGAACTGTAGATTTTTTATACAAAGGAAGATTGAAGCCGACTCCCAGTGCCAAATAACTTCCACCTGAAAAATGATACGAATCATAATTAAAGATTTCATTACCCGGTTTATTTTTTCCCGTAAAATTATATCCAAGATCACCGTAAATAAAACCTTTTTTATCTTCTCCAAAAAACATTCTGCCTTCTAAAAATAATGGTATTGATTTATACCGGTAGTCATCCATTCCAATTCCAATTCCCGCGAACCAGTTAGAAAATTTAATTCCATTCACTGTTTCCAAAACAAGACCGGGGGAACTTTCACCTGCAGCAAACCCGATTGAATTTATGGAACTAAATCGGGGTTTTATTTCCTGCGCCACCACAGCAAAAAAAAAGAAAAAAAACAGCAAACCAGTGAGCATTATTTTTTTCATAATGATTCAATAGAAGTGATGGTAATCCCAATAAAGCAATCATCCTGGCAACCACCTTCGACATAACCACAGGAAGATATTAAACCATTGTTTTTTGCTTCAAAATAGGTTTTGCCATTACCTCTTTTTTTCAGCCAATTGTTGCGGGCTTTTTCATAAACCGCATCTAACGTTATAGCTTCACCGGCAGGAGTGTCTTCATGCGAATTGATCTCATTTTCATTTTCTGTCCATTCCATCTTATCAGCACCAGGGATGCTTCCTGTCCATCCAACCGGGAAACTTAATTTAAAATCACGTTGAACTACTTTTCCCTCTCTGACAGTAATAGTCGTTTGCCATCCCATGCCAGTCCAGGAACCGTTAGACACCACATAACGATAAGAATTAACTGATGTTTCTTTAAGCCTCAGCCATTCTTTATAACTCTTTTCAAAATTAATTTCATAATTGATATCGCTCTTCTTACACGAAGTGAAAATAGCTCCAATAAACAGCAAGGTAAAGAAGCATAGTTTTGCTTTCATAATTATTTCTTTTGGGGTTACAGAACAGGTTAGAATTTATTATTGATCAATAAGGTGAGCCGCTTTGACTCTAATTAATTTCTGACAATACTCAATTTACTTACCAAATGAATATTATTTACATCAGAATAATCATATTGATACATACCATCTTTTGCCACCACTATTGCAATATTATTGAAGGCGATTACATCATAAGTTTCAATACCAGGAAACGTTTTTATCAATTGTAAATCAGAAACATTTGATGAATTAAAAATCTTCAATCCATCTTTTCCATCACAAATAAATAAAAGATTTCCATCCTTAGATAATCCATGCGGATTGGTTAAGGAGTAGGTTTTCATAAGTTTGGGATCTGTGAAATTATTCAATTTCAAAATTTCCAATTGGTTGTTAAATCCCTGACATGCGCTTCCGGTGCGTAAGGTTACATACGCATAATTATCATCAGCAATTACAGGGTCACAACTTTGGACATGAGAGAACTGCCCTGCAAGTATTGGATTGTTAGGATTGTCGATATTGTAAACATACATTCCGGTTTGAGAGCCAATAAATAATTTATTAGCCATTGGAAAAATGGTTTCAATCTGCCAATTACTAATGGCGACTTTAGTGATATATACTGGCGAAAAAACAGATGCGATGTTAAACACATTTAAATCAGAAAAAGAGACCGTGTACATTTTATTATTTACAATCGCAAACCTGGCCATAGAACCTCCCTTGCCCACCGGTGAAGACGAAGTGGCCTTTGTACCACCATTGGAAACCTGAGCAAAGTCGTTATAAGCTCCACCCCAAAATGATTGACTACCGGCACAATTTTCTGTAATAGTCGTATCTCTTTGCTCCCAGTTAGTAATTATCTTAGAGCTATCTCCAGAGAATCCATATCCATACGAACGATGAGGAAAAACTCCTTCATTGTATTTTTTTACAACCACGTTTAATGGGTCAGAAATATCCAAGGTTACAAGGTCTGTATATAAGTCGGCGTATAAGGCATTTCCTTTTACCGCTAAATCCAAATTGCCCGGAATGTCTATGAATGCCACATTGTGGGGGGCTGTAGGATTTCTGTTATCAATAATATGAATCCCTTTATCAATTTCATTCAGGAAAATAAAATTTCCCTGGATAAATAATTTTCCGGGATTTTCGATTTCCCTGGCAGCATTACTTTTAATGTTTGCTTTTACCTCCGAAGTGGTTTTATAAACTGGTTGAAAAAAAGTATAGTGATAGGTTTTTTGGCAGTTGTCTTTTATGCATCCGCTAAATACAAGAATGATAAAAGCGGAAGACAAAATAATGGAGAATGATCTTTTCATAATTAGCTATTTAATTGACTGACTTATTGCTGTTCAGAAACGTTGCATTATTTTTTATTTTTAAAAAATACTTCTGTACGAATACCGATAAAGCCCAGGTGCTTACCACCATACAACCCTTTACCGGTAAGGTTATTAAGCCCATAATTGACATAAGGACCTATGCTAACAGGATAGGATTTCTTACTAAAAAGAATTGCCGACACTCCACCTTCCAATGCGATCTGCGTTTTATTAAAAAATGAATTATCATTAAAAAACATTCCCTGCTGGTACTGGAGTGAATTGGATGATAGCAGCCTGGAAAGCCCCGCCCCGACCACTACGTTTAAATGAAGTTTTTTATTTTGTCGCGTTTCTATTTTAAATAAAACCGGGGCTTCCAAAAAATGAAAATTATTTCGATGCACCAAAAAGGATTGAGAAGAAGTGACAAATTGGTTGGAATAATAATTTCCGTATCCAAGCCAACTTCCTACATCATTAAGCGTAGAAAAATATTTATAATTAATTCCCAATACGAGGCTGGTATTTTTTGAAATTTTCTTTTGAGCCGAAACTCCGACAATAAGTGCTAAATCATTTCGGGGTGTTGGATCTTTATAAACTGGCGGATTGGTAATTGGGCCACCACTGTTACCTGGGCTATTAAGACTCATGTCGGCAAGACTCTTTTCTCCACCGATTCCTAACAAACCCGCGCCTAACTGCGTTTTCCCTACGGAAAAATTAAAACCAAGCAACCATTTTTTAGAAGACTTTTTTAAAACTTCCGTAGGGCTTTTATTAGAAACAATTTCAGGTTCAGTCCTTTTTTCGATTAATATATTTAATGAAGAATCTTCGAAATTTTTCGCAGGCTGGCCAATATTTAATTCTTTTGCCGGCAAAGTATTTTCTAAAACACCAGTACTATTTACAGACTTTCCATTTGATAATTTCAAAGTTTCGCCATCATCCAGTGCCGCTATAATATCGTTTGATTCTGTTTCAATTATTTTTTTATATTGATAATTTTTAGACATCACAATTAATCTTGGTGCAGGATTATTTTTTGAAGATTCTTTCAACTTATCCTGATTTCCTTTAACTATATTTCCGTTATTTTTTGCCAAATCAATTGTTGACTTTTTTCCCTCTTCCCTTACACTATTCTTTGTATCATTCTTAGCACCTGGAGATGAAACATCATTACCATCAATAATATTTTGCGTATCTGGATTCGGGTTAGCACTGTGTTTATTTTGAACAGAAAGATAGAACCCGCCTACCATTAACCCTAAAAACAGAGCAGCGAAAAGCCAAACAAACCTTTTGCGGGGATCTTTCTTTTGAATTCTCTTTTCAACATTTTCCCAAACAGATTCTGCCGGCTGAATTTTTAATTCATCCATTTTTTGTCGCACCTGTTTTTCAAATTTATTTTCGTCCATATTGGCCTCCTATTTCTTTTAATGAAATTTTATCCATCCAATCAATTAGTAATGCACGCGCCCGATAATATTGCGATCGCGAGGTGCCATCACTTATTCCTAACATGGCTCCAATTTCCACATGAGAATAACCTTCTACTGCATGAAGATTAAACACCGTTTGAAACCCCGTTGGCAATTGCCTTATTAATTCAGAAAGTTCTTTCGCATTTAAAGCCACCTCAGGATCATCAGTTGAAACGCTGTGTAAAGGCGTGTCTTCAAACAACATGTCGTGTTGATATTTACGATTCATTTTCAAATAAGTCAGCGAAGTGTTAACCATTATTCGCCTGATCCAGGCACCCAGTTCGCCCTCCCCTCTGAACTGATGTAAATTATTAAACACTTTTACAAATCCATCTTGTAAAATATTCTCAGCGTCATCCATATTTTTGGTATAACGGAAACACACAGCCAACATGGTAGGCGAAAATAGTTCGTACAAACCCCTTTGGGCCTCCCGCTTGCCTTTCAGGCAATCTTTCACTAAATGATAACTATCTTCTTTTTGCATGTTCGGATGTTTGACTATCATATTTTCAAATTCGCTGCATCATAATCGAAAATTATTAATGAACTACTTTTGGGCAAAAAGAGTAAAAAAATAAATACATGAATCTGCAGCAAAAAGACGAAAAATATATTTGGCACCCTTACACTCACCAAAAAGGGCGCATGCCTGCTATTCCAATCGTTAAAGGAAACAAGACAGTTTTAATTGATGAAAAAGGAAATGAATATATTGATGCCATCAGCAGTTGGTGGGTAAATATTCACGGGCATGGAAATAAATTTATTGCCAAAAAAATATATGAGCAGGCAAAAAAATTACAGCAGGTAATCTTTACCAGTTTCACCCATCAGCCGGCAGTTGACCTCGCAGAAAAATTGATAAAAGTTTTACCTGAAAATTTTTCTAAAATATTTTACAGCGACAACGGGTCAACTGCAACAGAAGTTTCCATTAAAATGGCCATACAATATTGGTCAAATATTGGTGATGCCAAAAGGATTAAAATTCTCGCGTTTCATAACTCTTACCATGGTGATACTTTTGGAGCCATGAGTATCAGTGAGCGCGGTATTTACACACTCGCATTTCAGGATAAACTTTTTGAAGTAATTTTTATTGACACGCCGAACAGTCAAAACCTGGACAGTCTTATGGCTGAAATTAACGGGTATAAAGACGAGATCGCCTGTATTATTTACGAACCATTATTGCAAGGCGCCGGCCTGATGGCAATGTATGAGCCGGAACATCTCAACCAACTTTTAAAGTTTTTAAAAAGCGAAAAAATAATTTGTATTGCAGATGAAGTGTTGACTGGATTTTTCAGGACAGGAAAGTTTTTTGCGAGTGACTACGTGAAAGAAAAACCTGACATAATTTGCCTCAGCAAGGCATTAACTGGAGGCACAATGGCATTGGGTGTAACTGCCTGCACCCAAAAAATTTATGATGCTTTTGTAAGTGATGATAAAATGAAAACTTTATTTCACGGGCACTCCTTTACAGCTAATTCACTAGCCTGCACGGCCGCACTCGCCAGTTGCGAATTATTAGTTGATACAAAATGTCAAAAAAAGATAAAAGAAATTATTGACGCACATAAAGAATTTGCGAAAGGTTTAAAAAATTATGTGCAACAGGAAATCATTAAAAACTTACGACAAACAGGTACCATTATTGCATTTGAAATGAACAATAAACAGAAAGATAATTACTTAAATAATGTAAGTAATTCTTTTACTGCTTTCTGCATGAAACATGGTGTTTACCTACGTTCTATGGGAAACACCATTTACATTATGCCTCCTTATTGTATCACTAAAAA
>JBDSHT010000183.1:0-4142 GCA_039918315.1 Ginsengibacter sp.
CAAAAGATATAGAACAAAATTTTCCCGCATGGGCGGGAGTGATTGCACTCGCTTTGATTGTTTACGCTTTCAAAAAATTGCGGGACTTATCAACTGAAGAACGAGAGAAATTTGTGTATGAAGAACCTGGCGACCCCAATGATTTTCATGATTGGATTGCGAAAGAATCTAAAAATTAGAAATGGCAGTTGATATAAATACTTTTAAAACAAGGGCAGGCACTGCTATTATTTTTGCTGCCATCATGCTAGCCGGGCTGCTTTGGAATGGATGGAGTTTCATTCTCCTATTCACGCTTATTCATTTCGGATGTTGGTATGAATATATAAAATTGATAAAGAAAATAAAACCGCTGAGCTATCAATACCTCGTTCCGCTGGGGTTGCTTTATATTACCATGCCCATCCTAATGTTGCTGTATTGTGGATTTCCACAAACAGCCGATGTTTTAGTATCACGCGATAACATTTCTTCAAGGTACTCGCCGATAATTCCTTGCGGTATTATTTTTTCCATCTGGATCAATGATACCATGGCCTACATTGTAGGATCGTTTATTGGCAAAACACCGCTATCAAAAATATCACCGAAAAAAACATGGGAAGGAACTGTAGGTGGAATGATTTTGTGTGTAATTACAATTACACTTATTGGAAACGCGAGTGGATATCTTACATGGTTTCATTGGATGGCGATAAGTTTATGTTGTGCCATTGCCGGTACTTTGGGCGACTTGCTGGAAAGCAAATTAAAAAGGATGGCCGGTGTAAAAGATAGTGGTGCTATATTGCCGGGACACGGTGGTTTCCTCGATCGTTTCGATTCTTTATTAGTGGCGATACCATTCGTTTTTGTGTATTATTTTTTATTTATTCAATAAAGTTTTTGCCACTTTAAATTAAACGAGTTCTTCTACTTCAGAGTTTTATATTTGTAGCTTAAATAGTAGTGATGAATATTCATAAAGAAGGTTATAAATCCATTGCATTAGCCGCGCTCATCTTTGGTACAATTAATATTATTTCATTTTATTTTTTCAGTGCCACTATGCCGGCTCTTTCATGGTTGGTGTTTGGAGTAAGCCTTTTTTTTCTGCTATTTATTATTTCATTTTTCCGGTCACCCAGCCGCAGTTTTACAAAAGCAAGTCATCAGATAATTTGCCCTGCCGACGGCAAAGTGGTAGTGATAGAAGAGATAACTGACGTTGAATATTTTAAAGACAAAAGATTGCAAGTCTCCATATTCATGAGCCCTGCCAATGTGCATATTAACCGTATTCCGATGAGTGGCAGTGTTGAATACAGCCAATACCACAAAGGCAAATATTTGGTTGCATGGAATCCAAAATCATCTACAGAAAACGAAAGGCATTCAGTCGTTATTAAAAGTGATAAAGCGGTGATCCTTGTAAAACAAATTGCCGGAGCTGTTGCTAAACGAATAGTAAATTACCTCCAGGTTGGCCAACAAGTTGAACAAGGAAATGAGATGGGCTTCATCAAATTTGGAAGCCGTGTTGATGTACTATTACCCGTTGGAACTTCGCTGAATGTTACATTAAACCAGGTGGTAAAAGGTGGCGTAACTGTACTTGCCACAATTGAAACAGAGATTCCTGTTACTGATGAAGCATAACTGTAGATTCCACTTAATACGTCGGACGTTATTGGATTAAGTTCAAAATACATTTGGTATAACAGGAGATTCTCCCATTTTTGATTACAAGTAATTTTTTATTATGGAACCCAATTATTTAGAAAGTGTAAAAAAGGAATTCACGAAATATAAGTCATTGGCAGAAAAAGCAATGACTCAGGTGGATGATGACAAATTATTTTGGCAATACAATCCCGAAAGCAATAGCATCGCCATTATTGTAAACCATCTTTGGGGTAATATGCTTTCACGCTGGACGAATTTTCTTGTGGAAGATGGAGAGAAAGCCTGGCGGAAACGCGATGAAGAATTCGAAAGTGTTATTAAAACAAAAGAAGAATTATTATCAAAATGGAATGCCGGGTGGAATTGTTTATTTACTGCGTTAGATTCTTTAACGGTAGATGATCTGTCAATAAAAATTTTTATTAGGGAAGAACCACTTACAGTTTTGGATGCTATCAATCGCCAGTTGACACACTATTCATCGCATGTGGGACAAATAATTTTTTTGGCAAAAATGATTGTCGGTGATTCCTGGGAATCTCTTTCCATTCCAAAAAAGAAATCCAGCTAACAAAAAATCAAATTGAGTTTTGAGAAAAATATTTTAAAAGATCGTCTCCAATTCTTTTAAATGCCTGATAATGTAAGTAGGCTTTAAGCTGCATTCAGCATTAATATGATTTGCAAAAATGGTATCCATTCCTGCGTTTTGTGCCCCCTTAATATCGGCATCCTGGTTATCGCCGATCATGATGCATTCTGTTATTTTACATCCTGCCTTTTTGATTGCGTAATCAAATATTTCTTTATTGGGTTTTGAAGAATTAGAACTTTCAGAAGTAATGACTTCCTTAAAATACTTTGCAAGATTGCTACTGTTAAGTTTGCTCCATTGCGTTTTTTCAAATCCGTTTGTAATTAAATGCAATGAATATCCCGTATCTGTTAAGTAATCCAGTATTTCAAAAGTGTGTTCAAACACTTTCTTTTTAAGAGGCAGCTTCAATAAAAATTCCGCACTCATATCTTTTGCAAGCTTCTCATCAGGCATTTTAAAATCGAGCAACGTACGCCACATTCTTTTCCATTTTAATTCTTCCTGCGTGATATAACCTTTTTCAAAACGGCTCCATAAAAGAGCATTATGGGTAAGATATGTAGTGTAAAAAGATTGGAAGGGACCGATGGCTTTTGACTCCAATTCAAACATCACATACAGCTCCTGCAAGGCTTCCATGGCATTTGCATCAAAATCCCATAAGGTGTGATCTAAATCAAAAAAGAGATGCTGGTATTTCAAATGTCTTCATTTAACTATTAAGAATCAGGTAACTTTCAGATTAAATTTTAAATTCGCAGGTCATTATAAAATAACGCAACAAATTTATGAATATTGTAATTACCGGGGGTAGCAAAGGTATGGGAAAAGCCATGGCCGAAATATTTGCAAGCGCTGATAACACTATTTTTATATGCTCCCGAACGGAGGACGAACTTATAAAAGCTGCAGCAGAAATTGAAAGTAATCACATAGGATCAGTGGTTAAATACATGGCGGTTGATCTCAGTAAAAAGGATGGGGTTACAAAATTTGCAGATTGGATTTTGCAGCAAATCAGTCATGTTGATATTCTGATAAATAATGCGGGCATGTTTTTCCCGGGCAGTATTTACAATGAAGAAGAAGGTACTCTTGAAAAAACAATTGAAATTAATTTATACAGTGCTTACCATATAACGAGGGCACTTTTGCCATCTATGATGGAAAACAAATCGGGTCATATCTTTAATATTTGCTCCATCGCATCATTGAACGCATACAAAAATGGAGGTTCTTACAGCATTAGCAAATATGCGCTGATGGGATTCAGTAAAAATTTACGGGAAGAGATGAAACCTTACAACATAAAGGTTACAGCAGTTTATCCCGGTGCTGTTTACACGGATTCATGGGCGGATACTGGTGTTGATCCGAAAAGGTTAATGGAAGTAAATGACATAGCACAACTGATTTTTGCAACGTCCAAACTTTCAGCGCAGGCTTGTGTGGAGGATATTATTATAAGACCATTGCCGGGGGATCTACCTTAGTCTTTTATTAACAAGAGATTGTTTACTTAACCTTTCTTTGAATTCTTTTAAAACTAAATTTGTCATCTCACTATTGCTTTTTTAGATGAATTCATTTTTACCTAAAACAATTTCAAAAATTGTATTTCTTATTTTTTCTCTGACTGCATTTTTTTCCATGCAGCCATTGCATGCGCAAGTTAAGTTTACAAGTTCCTGCCTGGAAACAACAATTGGAAAAAATGACTTGCTGCAGATTCAATTTAAAATTGAAAATGGTAAACAAGTAGAAAGTATTATTCCCCCTTCCTTTAAAAATTTTACCGTTGTAAGTGGTCCCAATCAACAAAGTGGGATGACTAATATTAATGGTAAAGTTGATCAGTATATTGCCATCAGTTTTTTCC
>JBDSHT010000184.1:0-2706 GCA_039918315.1 Ginsengibacter sp.
AATGTATTTGAATGTGGCTGAAATGGGCAAAGGTGTTTTTGGAGTAGAAGCTGCGGCACAATATTATTTTAAAAAACCAGCTAAATCGCTAACTGCAAAAGAAGCCGCCATGATTGCTTCCTGCCTGCCAAATCCAAAACTTTTTACAATTACTCCTCTATCAAAGCGGGTATCCTACCGCTATCCATGGATAATGAGGCAAATGGATAATTTAAAAAGTGATGTGGATATTCAGGCGATTCTGCAATAAAATATTTATCCTTTTTCTTTCTTCTTGCGTTTAGCAATCTCTGAGAATATTAGAAAGGAACTGTTTTTAGTAATATTGGCTACCCTGTCGTACATCGCTTTTGCTGCATCATAATCTCCACTAATTTCATTGATCCAACCTTTTAAAAATATTGACTGGCCATTCTCCGGATTTAATTTCAGCACAGCTTCGATGTCTGTCAATGATGACTGATATTTTTTTAAATGAAAAGACAAGAGAGCTCGTTTTTCCAAAAACTTTTCACTTTGATTTTCAATCCCCGCCTTGCTCATTTCATTGAATACAAGGGTTAACGAATCAGGGTTAAGATTTTTATAATCCTCGTATCGAAGAGAATCCATGAAATAAAAATAAGTTCGACAACTACTAACCAGGTTAAGCATTGCTTTTTGTGCTAAATCAGCTCCTATTTTGTGACCACTTTCTTCGCTCGTATCTCCATAAATTCTTTGACTTTCCAGCTCCACAAGTTTGCGGTTTGCCTGGAGTGAATTTTCAAAACAATAAAAAAGTGTTTCCTGGGTAAGGCTATTTTTAGCCGCCAGGCTGTCGATACAATTACAAGAGATTTTACTGAATTTTTTTTCTAAATCAGTTTGCGAATAACCGCTGTACGCGATCAAAAGGCATACTATTATTCCTGTTAATTTCATAAAAGATATTCGGGATGAAAATAGGTGTAGTCAAAAATTTTTATCCCAAAAATTTATTTTAGGTTATCAATAAAATTAATTGAATTTTGAATTCGCTCTTCATAATTTCCTGAAATTATATGCCACGGAGTGGATTGATTTACCATGCATTCTTTATAAAACATAAAAAGTTTTTCCCTGATTTTTTTATCAGGATATTCTCTCAATTCGTCCTGAACCCAGGGTAAATCCACATCACAAAGAAGATAGGCGTCATATTTTCTCTTAGCTATTTGATTCAATATCCAATTGTGGCAACGGTTAAAAACAAATTCACACCACACCTTCATCACATACATATCTGTATCTATAAAAAGGAATTTGGAAGAAGGTTTCTTATTAAATCCATCCATCTTATCAAATGCTGAATCTTCAGTTGTAACCTGTTCTTTCGCGATCACCAACAGGTCGTCGTAACTATATTTTGTGCCGTGAGTAATTAGAAATTTCCGTGCATATTCAGGTACCCAGGTCGTTTCATAATGCTCAGCGAGTTGTTTGCACAAAGTGCTTTTTCCTGTTGACTCAGGGCCAATGATTACAATTTTTTTAATGTCCATTTATACAGTTTGTGGTTTGGCGTTCAAAATTTTATTGGCTCTTTTAGACCATTCAATCAAGCCCCAGAAAGCCATGGCTAAAAGAATTAAATAATACACACTGGTAAACGCATATCCTTTTACAAAATACAGAGGTATAGAGGTTATGTTGGTAATGATCCACCAATACCAACTCGTCACTTTTTTTCTTGCCATTAGCCACATGCCCGTAAAAGCGGAACCACTTGCCAGCGCATCCGCCCAGGGTATTGCACCTGGAGCAAAATCTCTTTTGAGATACGTAAGCGCTCCAAAAATAATGATATAAAAAAATGCAAAGAAGCAAAATTCCTGCAGCCATTCCTTCCTGCTGCTCCATGTAATGTGAACTACATGTTCCTGCTGTTTATTTTTTCTTGTCCATAAATACCAACCATAAATGCTCATGACAGTATAGTATAAATTGACAGTGGCTTCGCCGAACAAACTTCCCTGGAAACTTAGGTAGATATAAAAAGTAGTATTTATTAAACCAGTGGGATACACCCAAATATTTTCTTTTCTTGAAAACCAAACGCTTACAATACCCGATATAACGGCAACGAATTCTAATGCTCCAGTTTGCTTTAATCCTGTAAAAAATTGATCGTAGATTTCTGAGATAGTCACTGGATAAATTGAAAGATCAAATATAAAGAATGACAGTTTATTTATTTATAATAGATATCTATGATTTTTAAAATTGTGGCATCGCTGTGGTGAAAGTGGGCGGTAAGGACACCCCCACGGCGGGCCGTCCAGCGCAGTGGCCTCACCAACCTGCGATATTTTGAACAAACCTCAGAAAATTTAAAATATATTTGTTTAAGGGCTAATTGAAAAAAAATTAAAAACAGAAAATTATGCAATGGCAAGGAAGAAGAGAAAGTAGTAATGTAGATGATCGCCGCGGTATCTCGGGCGGTGGGCTGGCTGTAGGCGGTGGAGTTATCGGGGTCATTTTTATATTGGCAAAATTTTTATTGGGCGATGGTAATATTAATGATCTCCAACAATTGATACCTCAGCAACAACAACAGCAGCAGGAAATGACTGTTGAACAAAAAGCGCAGGATGATCAGTTGGCGGGTTTTGTAAAAGTGGTGTTGGCAGATACTGAAGATGTGTGGACCAAAATATTTCAAGAGCAGGGCAGAACGTATTC
>JBDSHT010000185.1:0-14615 GCA_039918315.1 Ginsengibacter sp.
AGATTGTCCTACTATCATTTTTTGAGAAAGATATCCCGCTCCAAGGCCAAGGGCTACCTTAAACAGATTATGTTTCAGTGGTGTAGACTCACGTACTTCTTGCAAAGTATGTTTTAAAATATTGGTGGGTTTTAAACTTTCAAACAGTTCATGAGCTTTATCTTTTAGTTCCTCTTCCTGCACCGATCTTTTTCTTTCCAATCTTTTTATTGCAGTTTGTAAATCCGTGGTATTAGCAATTAATAATAGCGTATCATCTGCGGATTCTTCATTGTTCATAACTGGAATTTTTTAAAATTTAGTCCATTAATTCTTTTATAAGCTTATTGCTTATTGGGGTTTTTAAAAGTTTGGCTTTGCTATAAAAGAAGACAAGCCCGATGATAAGGTAAATTCCTCCCATTATAAAGAAGCCATAATAAGGGGCTCCCAAGAAAGTGCCTATATACAGTGCCACTCCGATTGTGAGACAAATAAGAACCAGGAAAAAAATTACTAATAACAGAATTGAAGTTACCAGGGACGAAAAAAAAGCGGAAACTTTATTTATGGCTTTCAGCCGAAATAAATCCAACCTTGTGTCTCCGTATTCCTTCAATTTTAAAAATAATTCTTCTACACTGGTAGGTTTATTTTCCATGTTTATTTATTTATCATCAAGCCTGTCTCTTTTAAAAAAATTTGTTCCAAATTACCTTTAGGAATTGATGGGATTAGGATTTCTAATATCATTCTTCATGGCATTTGCTTTATTCTTTGCTTCATTTACCATGTCTTTGCCCATTTCTTTTCCTTCATTTACAAGTCCTGATAATTTCTCTTTGGCTGCATCATACTTTTCAGAAACTGTATCTGAAAAATCACTGTACTTATTTTTTACATTGTCAGCCAAATCAGATCCTTTTTCAGCAATCTTTCTTCTTGTTTCAGTGCCTTTATCCGGCGCGAATAATATTCCTAAAATAGCACCTGCTGCGGCACCTGCTAATACGCTTGCTAATACTTTACCTGAGCCCATAATTTAAATTTTTAGTGATTATTAATATTGTTTGCCTAATAAAGATAAAATACGTTGCCAAGAATATCAAACCTTTATATAGTTGGCTGAAACTGTTTACAGTAAACGGTTTCAACGTATTGTGTTAATGATCTGCCAATTGAAAATCCTGACACAAATGAGTAAATATTTGCCCATTCTGAGGAACCTTTTTTAGTAAGAATTTTTCACTGATTTTTCTAAAATCCATAGCTAACGTTGTTTTTGGCAATACCGGAATTTAAATTACTTCGGCATAATTTTTAATCAGGAAAAGAAATCAAAATATTAGGTATCAAAACTATTAAAAAGGTACAAGTCTTAACCACTTAATCTAAAAAGTCATTTTATGAAAAGAAGTAATTTATTGCCATTACTCGTAGCAGCATTTATGCTCAGTGTTAGTTTATCCAGTTGTGAGGCCATTGCCGGTATTTTTAAAGCAGGTGTTTGGTTTGGAATTATAGGAGTAGTGGTAATCGTTGTTCTTATTTTTTGGCTTATTGGCAAGGCCCGGAAATAATTATTGGCTTTGTTTATTGTACAACTTGTATTTTTAAGCGTTGACAACAATCCCCTTTAATGGTAAAAATATTTGATAAAATTGCAAATCGCACACGCATCGGCTTCCTTGGGGCATTTTTACTTTTATTGCTTTCCTATATCCTTACTTTTATTTCTACTAATAGAGTAATTGAACAAAATAATACGATAAATCATACCAATAGAATTATTCATGACCTGGATAATATTTTAGGATTTATAACTCATGCCGAATCATCCTTTCGGGGATATATTCTTTCTGATAACGAAGACTTCTACGATGATTTCAAAGAAAGCGTAGCGAAGACCGATAGTAGTTTGAAAGTATTAAACGAACTCACCAGGGACAATTCTATACATCAACAAAATTTAGAAATTTTATCTCAGTTGAAGGTGGAAAAATTTTCTTTAATTCAAAAACTCATAGATCAATATGCTGCTTCTCATGTGATAGATAGAAGTTTATTAAAAGAAAATTTTGAAGGGGGAATAGCGGATAAAATTGAAAGCAAAGTTGTTGCGATGCAGTCAACTGAAAGAGATTTATGGCACAAGCGCTCTGAACAATTTACTCAATATTCGGGGTTTATTAGATTTTTAAATATTGCTTCTTTTATCATTGCTCTTTTGTTAACTATCTACAGTTTGTTTGTTTTTAATAAAGAAAATAAAGCAAAGAATGAGCAGGAAGAAAAGACGGTTGAATTCAGGCAGCAATTGGAAAATAGAGTGGACCAATTAGCAGATTTGAATAAAGAATTAATCGAATTGAGAAGCCTTGAAAAATATGCGGTCACAGGAAGAATAGCGAGAGTGATAGCTCATGAAGTTCGCAATCCATTAACCAATATAAATCTATCTGTTGAGCAACTTCGTTCTGAAGAGCCGGGCTCTGAAAATTCGAAATTATTTTTTGATATGATTGCGAGGAACTCTGATCGTATTAATGTACTTGTGAGCGATTTGCTAAACGCAAGCCGCACTACAGAATTAAATTTTGAAGCGGTAGCCATTAACGAGTTATTGGATGAAAGCCTTGCTGCGGCTCACGATCGAATCGAGTTAAACCAAATAAATGTAGTAAAACAATATGACCCGGAAATTTGCTCGATCTCAATAGACAAGGAAAAAGTGAAGGTCGTTTTCTTAAATCTAATCGTGAATTCGATAGAAGCCATGGAAGAAAAAGGGGAATTAATAATAAAGACAGAGAGCAAGAACAGTCGTTGTGTAATTACGGTGATTGATAATGGAAAAGGAATGAGTCCTGAAAATGCCGCCAGGTTATTTGAGCCGTATTTTACCACAAAGGAAAAGGGAAACGGACTGGGGCTTGCGAATAGCCAGAATGTTATTATTAGCCATGGCGGAAGTATTAGCGCTCAAAGTGAATTGAATGTAGGAACGACCTTTACTATCTCGTTTAATTTTGCGTAGAAAACTGAAAAACCACCTCAAATAAAAAAACCCTCAAGAAACATTTCTGAGGGTTTTATTTTATTGTCAAAAGAATCAAAGGTCCTGAATCCATTTAATGACATCATCCTTTGTCTTTCCAAGCTTTTGTTGAATTCTGCCCAAAAACTCATCATCCTTTCCTTCTTCATATTTCAAATCGTCATCGGTTAAATCCGCATAAGCTTGTTTCATTTTGCCTTTTGCTTCATTCCAATTTCCTTGCAATTTTAATTTCCAGTCTTCCATAAAATGTTTTTTGATGGTTAAAAAAAGATTCCTTTCTCTTAGGCCCTGTTAATAACTTTTAATAAAATAGCGATTATGGCTATAACCAATAGAATATGAATTATTCCTCCGGTGTAAAAGCCGCCTAAAAAACTAATTGCCCAAATGATAACCAGTATTACCGCGATTACGTACAATAGATTTCCCATTTTTTTTAAATTTAAGTGAATAATTATTTGATATTAGTTTATATAAAAACTTTGCCAAATGAGCAATTACTATTTAAACGCGGATTCCAATAGCGCATATAATTTCTTCTTGAGGAAATTCATCCACGAACTGTGTAGAGTTGTGCAAATCTTTAAGCTTATCACAAATGCGTTAGGAAATTTTATTAAATCCACGATCTTTGAAATCACTATCTTGAAATAAATTGTAGTCATTGTGATTTTCACTCGGGCAAGTTGAATGTCATTTAATTTTATTTTGAAACTATAAATTCGCATTCCTCAGTGAAATTTTTCAGGTATATAAAGCAAGTTGTAAAAGAATTTTCAGCTGACAATATTTTTAAGTACAGCGCATCCCTAGCCTACTACACTGTTTTTTCAATTGCGCCGTTTCTGCTTATTATTATTTCTCTGTCAGGTTTATTTTTTGGTAAGGAAGCGGTGCAGGGACAGGTATATGACCAACTTAATAATCTTATTGGAAGTGTTGCTGCCATTCAGATTCAGGATACTATAAAAAATATACACCTTACCGGAAACAGTTTTTTTGCAAGCGTTGTAAGTATCATCATTTTGTTAGTAGGGGCAACTACCATCTTCGGTGAGATACAGGATTCACTAAATAAAATTTGGGGATTGAGAATTAAAGCACGCAGGGTGTGGTGGCAATTAATTATAACACGACTGCTTTCTTTTTCTCTCATTATAAGTATCGGTTTTATTTTAATGGCCACGCTTTTATTAAATGCAGCGGTTGCAGCGTTTGGGACTTTCATTGCAAAATATATTTCCACCTATAGTATTTATATAATTGAAATCGCAGAAAATGCTTTATCATTTATCGTGTCTGCGTTTCTCTTTTCTTTGGTTTTTAAAATACTACCGGATGCACACATAAAGTGGAAAGATGTATTTCTGGGCGGTGTAGTAACAGCTGTTTTTTTTACATTGGGAAAGATTGGAATCAGTTTTTATTTAAAGGCAAGCAATCTTACATCTTTATATGGAGCTGCAGGTTCAATAATTATTCTGATGATTTGGGTTTATTATAGTTCTATTATTTTATATCTTGGAGCAGAATTTACTAAAGTCCATTCTAAATTATATGGTGGAAATATTTCACCAAATGAATATGCGGAATGGGTTGAAATTGATGAAAAAGAGGTAAGTAGCCCACAACTTAAAAACAAAGAATTATTGTAACTTCGCCTGCCACAAGGTTTACTAAAACGATGAAAAAGAAAATTTTAATTATTGATGACGATTTTGACATGTGCACCTTGTTAAGTCGTTTTCTGGACAAAAAGGGATACCTCACTGAAGTAGCTCACAATGGAGCAAAAGGACTCGCAAAATTCAATGAAGAAAACTTCGATATTGTTTTGTGCGACTTTAGACTAGGTGACAAAGACGGTAAAGATGTCCTGCTAAAGATTAAAGAGATCAAGCCGAAAACCGGAGTTATTATTATTACCGGTTATTCTGATATTAAGACAGCCGTGGATGTAATTAAGCTGGGTGCTTTTGATTATATAACTAAGCCGTTAATTCCTGATGAGGTTATCAATGTGATAGAAAAGGCGCTGGCCTCACCTTCTACAATTCCTCTTACTCCATCAGTAAGTTCTGTTCCCGTAAAAAATAAGATACCTTATACTATTTCTGCCAACAAAGAATATTTGATTGGTGAAGATGGAGAAACTTCCAGGCTGTATAAGCAAATTGAAGTGGTAGCCAAAACCAATTACAGCATTATTTTATATGGTGAAAGTGGAACCGGTAAAGAAGTAATTGCAAAAACAATTCATGAAAGCAGTAACCGGAAAGGGAAACCTTTTATTGCAATGGATTGTGGCACACTGTCGAAAGAATTGGCAGGAAGTGAGTTGTTTGGCCATGTGAAGGGCGCATTTACTGGTGCCGTTACTGATAAAGAAGGGCATTTTGAAATGGCTAATGGCGGAACACTTTTCTTAGATGAGATTTCTAATTTAGCCAAAGATGTGCAAGCTTCCTTGTTGCGGGTAATCCAGGAAAGAAAAATTAAAAGGGTAGGTGGCAATAAAGAAATGGATGTGGACGTAAGAATTATCGTGGCATCTAATGAAAACCTACAGGAGGCGTATAAAAAAGGAAAATTCCGCGAAGATTTGTATCATCGTTTTAATGAATTTTCTATTAACCTTCCCGCTTTGCGTGAGAGAAAAGGGGATATCCCGCTTTTTGCCCAATTCTTTTTAGATAAAACCAACCTCGAACTTCAAAAAGATATTGAAGCCTATGATGATGACGTGATGGAGATGTTTAATAAATACGCGTGGCCGGGTAATTTGAGAGAGTTTAGAAATGTTGTAAGAAGAGCAGTATTGCTAACGAACTCCGGTAAAATAAATTCAAAGGTTTTGCCTTGGGAAATTACACAATCACTTTCGCAAAACCATAATACTGTCGTAGCGAGAAATGAAGAAAATTCATCACCCCGCGAAACAAGCTATAAAGAAACGGACTTGAAAGATGCCGCAGCCAAAGCGGAATACGACACCATAATGGGGGTGTTAAAAGAAGTAAATTTCAATAAAACGAAGGCTGCTGAAATTTTAAGAATTGACAGAAAAACACTGTACAATAAAATAAAAATTTACGAGTCACTCTAATCAAAAAAAAATAACTGATTAATAAAAATGCCGAAATATTAATTCGGCATTTTTTTTGGTTACTACTTAAAGAATTATAAAAATTAATTCTTCAAAATCTTAATCAAATAATTATGACGACCGACGATAAAATTGAAATGACTACGATTACTTCTGTGCTCGAAAGACTTAGGGTAAAAAAGTTTGATAACGAATTTAGGATGACAGAAGAAGGATTTACTCCGGGGAATAAAAAATTTTATGAACCCGAGGATCTTAAAATTATTCGTACGTATCGCTTTGAAGGGGAATCAGATCCTTCTGACAATTCAGTCATCTATTTAATAGAAGCTACCGATGGCCTTGTAGGCTACAGTCTCGATGCCTACGGGGTTTACAGCGATCATGACGAAGATGGTTACGATGATTTTATTAGGAAAATCTCGGTTGACGAAAGAGATGAACAACAAATTTTCCAGGATTAAAAAATTCTGCAGGAAGTATTTTTAATAATCCAGGTGCATACCAAGCCTGTCTTTTAATTCTTTCACCAGCGGATATGTTTCGATTATTTTTAAAAATTGTTGCCTCGTAGAAAGATTTTCCGCTGGATCAACAACCTGCTGGTTTTTTTTACTTTCATCCACTTCAACTTTATACACCAAAAGGCGGTTATTAAAATGTTCTTGCAGATGGGTTATCAATGCTCCTCTTTCTGCTTCTATAAATTTCTGCTGTAGATTATTATCGGTAATTATTTCAATGTTATTCTCATCCACAATTTTCAAAGTTGCCTGTTTGAAATTGGAAACCCCTGAGTGGTTTTTATTTTTCACTAATTCCGCAATGTATAAATCCCACGCAATAAATAATTCATCCATTGTAAGAGGGATCGGCTCACTACTTCTATTTTCCCTGGCAACCTGCTCTCTAATATCCTTTAGTGATCTTAGCTTTGAAACCTTTACAGGTCTGGTTTTCACGGCTGTGTTATCTATTGCATTTTTTTTAGGAGTCACATTCATTACTTCCCTTTCGATGGTAAGCATGGCTTCATCTTTTCTAAAGGAAGTCGCCGGAGGTGCAGGCTTTTCTTTATTGGTTTTTGAAATGGATGATGTGGAAGAGGTGTCTTTTTTTGATCGGTCAGCTACAGGTGTAAGGGCTCTAAATGTTACGGGCTTAATCGATTCTAATTGATTTTTTTTTTCGCTTTTTCCATCATCGTTCACCAACATTAAAGCCTGTGCGAGGTAACAAAGTTTTATAAAAGTTAACTCTACATGAAGCCTTTTATTTTTGGCTTGCCTGAAATGAATTTCTGAATCATTTAAAATATTGAGTGCGCTAATGAGCCAGGCTCCGCTTATTGTGGAAGCAACATCAAGATAGCGTTGTTTGAATCCTTCAGATACTTCTAGTAACATGGCTACTTTAGCATCTTTGCTCACGAGCACATTTCTTAAAAACTCTGCAAGTCCATTCAGCACTTCGTCTCCTTCAAATCCTTTTCTGTTTATTTCATCATATAATAATATAGCGTCGCTAAGCCCTTGATTTTGCATGGCATCTAAAAGCCTGAAATAATAATCTTCATCTAAAATATTCAGATGCTCAAGCGTGTTCGCATAAGTAAGTTCACCGTTAGTAAAACTTACAATTTTATCCAAAATACTTAATGCATCGCGCAGGCAACCTTCACTTTTTTGTGCGATCGTATGCAATGCGGTTTTATCGGCTGTTATCTTTTCTTTCTCACAAATTTCCTGGAGATGTTCTACAGTATCCTGGTTGGTGATTCGTTTAAAATCAAAGATCTGGCAACGTGATAAAATTGTTGGAATGATCTTATGTTTTTCAGTGGTTGCTAAAATAAAAATAGCAAACGGAGGAGGCTCTTCCAGCGTTTTTAAAAATGCGTTAAAAGCGGATGGCGACAACATGTGTACCTCATCCACTATATACACTTTGTATTCTCCCGCCTGCGGCGCAAACCTAACCTGATCTACTAACGAACGAATATCATCCACTGAATTATTACTGGCAGCATCGAGTTCATGAATATTTAAAGACGTTCCATTATCAAAAGAAACACATGAATTGCAAACGTTACAAGCTTCTCCATCAGCGGTCCTGTTTTCACAATTTATAGTCTTCGCCAAAATTCTTGCACAGGTCGTTTTACCCACACCTCTTGGTCCGCAAAATAAAAATGCATGAGCAAGCTGATTATTTTTTATAGCGTTTTTTAATGTGGTAGTGATGTGCGATTGGCCCACAACAGTACTGAAGTTTTGAGGCCGGTATTTACGTGCTGAAACAATGAATTTTTCCATAATTTATTAGGGCGAATTTACAACTTTCAGGACGATAGCTCACCATTTACTCCCGGGCGTTTTTATATTTTTTTGAAGATTTTTTATACTGATTCTAATTCAGAATAGGATGCCTCTTGAACTCCTTTGTGCGATCAAATAAATAACGATACGTAGTAAGTAGGCGGCTTTGTGTAGCACCTATGTTTTTTGAAATATTTAATATTTTGGGATTAAAATCGCCCTGCCATTGCAATTCAAGTTCGGTGTAAGGAGTTCGGGTTTGCATATGATGGGCTCCCTGCATAATCATGTAGTAGTCCACACCTTTTCCCTGGTACTCGGGAATTACGCCGAAAACAATACCTGTAAACTTATTATTTGTGCCTCTGAATTTCATCCATAAAAATTTCAGTTTCTCTATCAATCCAAACTTGCCATTGAAATGTTTAAAGATCTGGTTGAGCTCAGGAATGTTCACCCAAAAAGCAATCGGTTCCTCTTTATTGTAAACAAACCAAATCAAGTTTTCATCCATCACCGGCTTCATGGTTGTAAACATTTTGAGAGCAACTTCTTTCTTCATTTGTTTATTTCCTTCATGACTCGCCCAGGCTTTATTATAAACTGTACAAAAATCTGTAGCAGCTTTTTCCAGATTTTTTTTGCTTACATGCGAAGCGCTAAAATCAGGATTGCCACTGTATTTATCGTTCAACTCAACAAATTTTTCATTCAGACGAGTATGTACCGGCATCTCCCAACATACCTGGTTAAAAAAGTTTTTGAATCCGTAGGTTTCAAATAATTGCTGGTAATAGGGCCGGTTATAATTCATTAAATAAATGGGAGGTTTGAAGCCTTCTACCACAAGGCCCCACCAGCGGTCTCTCTCACCAAAATTGATTGGACCATCCATAGCTTCCATACCTTTTTGCATCAGCCAGTTTTTGGCTACATCAAACAACATGTCTGCCGCTTCCTGGTTATCGGTGCATTCAAAAAACCCGATACCACCGGTTTTCTGTTCGTCCCCCTTATTCTTGTATCTTTTATTTGCAAAGGCGGCTATGCGCCCAATAAAATTTCCTTCTTCATCTTTTAATATCCACCTGTTACATTCTCCAAAACGAAATGTTTTATTTTTCTTCGGATCAAAAACATCATTAATATCCTTATCCAAAGGCCTGATAAAATTCGGATCATTTTTATAAATAGGCAGTGGTACAATCAGAAATTCTTTTGCCAACGATGTATTTAAAACAGGAATCAGTTGCATGGGAAAAAAATTGAAAGCGGTAGTATTAAAAAAATAAATGACTGTAAAATTAAGAAGAACATTTTTAAAGATTATCTCCTTTAGATCTTAAAAAATACAAATGATTACCTTGTAAATATTCTATAAAAATACGTTTGAAAAATAATAGTTATGAAAAGGATTAGGATAAAAGATTTGGAGCCCCATGCCTTTAAAGCTATGCTGGGCATGGAACAATACATAAGAAGTACATCGCTCCCGAAAGCTCTTTGCGAGTTAATTAAAATTCGGGCTTCTCAAATAAATGGTTGCGCTTACTGCCTGGATATGCATACCCAGGAAGCCATTCAAATTGGTGAAACCACACGTAGGATATTTGCACTCTCTGCATGGAAAGAATCTCCTCTTTTTTCTGAAAAAGAAAGAGCAGCATTACAATTAGCAGAAGAGGTAACCCTTATTTCTGAAGATGGTGTGTGTGATGAAACTTATGACAGCGCTATAAAATTGTTTGGAGATCAAACAGTGGCGCAAATTATAATGCAAATCATAATCATTAATTCGTGGAATAGAATTGCCGTAGCTACAAGGGATATTTTCGAAGGATGATTTGAAAGTAAGAGTTGATCTCTGCAATTTTTTTGCATGTAGATAAGGATTTCTTTTAATTATTTTTTTGGACGAATGTTCGCCTGTGGATTGGTGTGCCCGATAAACTCCTATGATTCTATCAAATCATATTTTCGTACTTGCTAACCTGAAAAAAAACATTTTTATAATGTGATCCTCATAAATCGCCAGTGTCATTTATGTAATCGGGAAAATCTTGCTATATTAGTTTTAAACTGGTAAAAAAGATAAATTACTCTTTTTTTTATACCCGTTAAGGGGTAGTTTTGCCACCAAATAAATACTGGATCTATAACTCTGTCTGGGCTTCAATTATTTTAATATGATGATAAAAAATTACCGGGTTGTTTTCTTTATTATTCTCACAATTTTATGTAGCCCAATCCTTGCATTTGCGCAAGCGGATGCTCCCTTCCAGGTACCCCGCGATGGTGGTGCAGGCATAGGACAAATATTACTTATGATCTCTTTATTGGCCAGTGCGCTTGCAGGAGCATTTTACCTGGTTTTTAAAACGTCGTCCCTTAGAAAAATGGTTAAAAATGAAAGTATTAAAAATCGCAAAGAAGATATTAATGAAATAATAAGCAAATTTGATATAAAGGAAATTGAGAGTTATTTAAAAATAAACCAAATGAAAAAAAAGGACTCTAAAAATAATCTAAACGCTACTTTGCCCGCGTTGTTCTTAATGATGTTGGCGTCCTTTTTTAGTTCTTCTGCTTTTGCACAAACCGCAAAAGCTCGTGGCTCATTATTTACAGAAGGAGGTGTTATCATCACCTTAATTTTAATTCTTACTCCTATACTCGCAGGTATTATTTTAATGATAGAGAAGGTGGGTAGAATGAGCCGCAGATTTAAAATGAGGAGAAATCAGGAAGAGGCAGAAAGGATAAGCAATTATCTTAAATCTTTACCGGAAGATGAAGTGTCGGAAATATTACAAAAGAGAAAGGAGGTGTTGAATTTTGAAATTTCCGGTGGAGAATTATCAGGCAATTTGCCTCCCGTGGATAACAGGGGTATTTTGAAAAATGTAAATGAACATGCGAACCTTCGTTTTATTGAAGAAAAGCGAAGAGCCATTGATCGTCCGCAGGTAGATCCACAGCTCTCTAAATTGATAATCTGGTATTTAATTTCTGCCACAGTATGGCTCATTTTTGGAACCACTGTAGGTGAATATGTGGGAATAAAATTTGTAGCTCCGGATGCGGATAGTATTAGCTGGCTTAGCTTTGGGCGATTAAGGCCCGTACATACCAATTCGGTTTTTTGGGGTTGGTCCTCATTAGCCATGATAGGTTTAGGATATTACGTAATACCGCGCGTGGGCAACAACCAAATTCATAATATTAAATGGGGATGGATAACACTTTGGCTTATTAATGCCGCAGTGCTTTTGGGAAGTATTGCGTTGATGGCCGGTATCAATAATGGTGGTGGTGAGTTTCGTGAATACATCTGGCCCATTCAACTTTTATTTGCAATAGGCGTGGTGCTTACCCTGGCCAATTATTTGAAAACAGTAGCAAAACGAAAGACAAAAGAAATTTATGTTTCCAATTGGTACATTATCGCCGCAGTAATGTTTGTGATTGTAATCACCATTGTTGCCTATGTTCCTTATTGGCAAAATGGATTGGGAGAAACTATATCGCAGGGATATTACATGCACCAGGGAGTGGGCATGTGGTTTATGATGTTCGTATTAGGATTGGTGTATTATTTTTTACCACAACAACTTAATAAACCCATCTATTCTTACAGTTTGGGTATTCTTGCTTTTTGGTCGCAAATACTTTTTTATACACTGATAGGAAGCCACCATTTTGTGTTTAGTGCAATACCATGGACGCTGCAAACAGTTGCGATTGTTGGTAGTGTGGGAATGGTAATTCCGGTAATCGCTGGCTCTACCAATTTTATTATGACGTTCAAAGGTTCGTGGCACAAGCTTTCAGGTAGCTACACTTTGCCTTTCATGTTGATAGGAACTATTTTTTATTTTACGGGTTCGTTGCAGGGTACAGCAGAGGCTTTCCGAACTACCAATTTGTATTGGCACTTTACTGATTTCACAGTAGCGCATTCTCATTTAACCATGTATGGTATCATCGCCTTTTTCCTTTGGGGATTTATTTATGCCATCGTGCCACGCATTACCCGCCAGGAACCTCCACAGGTTTTAGTTGGTATTCATTTCTGGCTGGCATTTATCGGTTTGCTATTTTATTCTGTTCCATTAATGATTGGTGGCACCATGAAAGGAATTATGTGGATGGACGCAAAACCATTTATTGACAGTGTATCGGCAATGGCTCCTTATTGGTTGTGGCGGGCTATTGGCGGCACTTTAATGTGGGCTTCCCATTTGGTTTTTGCCTACAATATGTACAAAATGATAAGACCTTCACACACCATCAATATCAATGCAGAAGCCGTACATCTTCTTCATAAAGATAAAGATGCAGATCTGGTGGACATTAGATAAAAGGATAGGATTAGGTTTAACAGCAAAAAAAATAATGATGGAATATTTTAATAATCATAAAAAACTTTTTCTTACCGTATTGGGTTTGTTTGTAGGGTTAACGATCCTGGTAGCCATTATGCCGGCTATTTATAACCAGGATAATAATGCACCGCTGCCGGGTGCTGAAATGTTAACCGGAGATGCTTTGAAAGGTAAAGCCATTTATATAGCAGAAGGCTGCGTAGGTTGTCATACCCAACAGGTTCGTAATATCGATATGGATAAACCTTTTGGCAGCCGGCCGAGCATACCTGCTGATTATGCGGCCAATCGTCGCACCGATGTTTGGCGCAATACTGCAACATTGATGGGCACTGAAAGAACCGGTCCGGATTTGATTAATATTGGTGGCAGGCAACCCAGTGTGGACTGGCAGTTATTACATTTATACCAACCGCGCGCGGTAGTTGCAGAATCTATTATGCCTTCGTATTCATGGATGTTTGCTTATAAAGAAAAGCCTTCCAAAAATGATAAAGTCATCAACGTGCCTGCGGAATTTATGAAAGGGAGAACCGGTAAAATCGTAGCGAGACCGGAAGCTTTGCAATTGGTAGCGTATTTGCTTTCTCTTAAACAAATAAAGTTGCCTGACGGTATTCCAAGTCCCGAGTTTTTATATCAAAGAAAAATAAAACAGGCTGCGGCAGAGGGCACAGCCGCATCAACAGAATTAGATGGCGCGTCGCTTTACACGGCTACTTGCCAAAGTTGCCACCAGGCAAATGGTGAAGGTTTACCGGGTGCTTTTCCTTCTCTAAAAGGAAGTAAAATTGTGTTGGATGACAACCCTGAAATATATGTGGACATAATTATGAATGGTTATAATGGACGGGCAGCAGAAGGGTATGGCCCTATGCCGGCAATTGGGTCCGCAAGTAATTTAACTCCTGAAGAAGTGACGGCCATCATGAATCATGAAAGAACCAGTTGGGGTAATAATGCCAAAAAAGTAACCGTAGAAGAAATCAAGAAATTAATGGATGCAGTAAAAAAATAAGTATCTATCATTTAATAGACAATTCGATAAATCATGAAGTCATGAAAAAATTATTATTACTATTCCCGCTCTTGTTCATAGCATTAATAAATTACGCATGTCCCGCCTGCGAAAAACAACAGCCTGCAATTTTAAAAGGAATTACGCATGGCTCCGGACCTACAAGCAATTGGGATTATGTGATAGTAATAGCCACTGCACTCATTGTGGTTGCTACTCTTTATTACACAATTAAATGGTTGGTAAGCCCGGGTGAAAAAGATTCCGATCATATTAAAAGAACCGTATTAAATTTTAATTAAAATGGAAGACAAAAGTTCTATTATAATTTTTATAGATGATGAAGTTCAGCCAATAGGTTCCTTTAAATCTCCCATTAATTTTGAATTGGATACCCGTAAATTAGTTGATGGGAAACATCAATTGCGCATCATAAGCAAAGACCCTAATGGTAAAGAAGGAATTCGTATCATTCCTTTCGTAGTGCGCAATGGGCCCGATATTTCTATAGAAGGATTAAGCGAGAACCAGGTGGTGGATGGTGTAATTCCGGTAATGATAAATGCCTATGGAAAAGGAGATTCTAAAGTGTTTTTGATAGAAGGAAGTGAGGTGCCACGCAGTATTCCGGGTTGGGTTTGGATCACTCTTATCCTCTTTGGTGGTTGGGCTATATTTTATTTGGTTACACAATTATTCATTAAATAATGGAAGTGAAAAAAGATATTCTAAGTCTCGACGATGTAAA
>JBDSHT010000186.1:0-3580 GCA_039918315.1 Ginsengibacter sp.
CACCATTAATCCATTACTGAGGGTAACATATTTAGACGGAACGGTCATTGAAATTTCCTGGGTACACTTTTGACTGGGTTCATCTATCGTTGGAAACCAAACTGAACTTCCTTCAGTTTCACCTTGACTCCAAATTTGAGTAGGTCCTTCTTTTTCTCCTTTGGGATTAATAAAATACAAACCTTTAGCATCCGTAATCGCAGCACTTCCTTTTACTTCTAATTCATCGGGTTTAGAAATGTAGTCGATATATAAAGTATAATTTTCTCCAGCCTTATACACCTTATCAAGTTGGATTTTAAGTTTCCAATTATCGTATTGATACTTCAATTTTAGTTTCGAATTTCCTTTAACTAAAGCAACTTCTTTAATCGCCATTCCTTTTGCATCAAGCGTTAAAGAATCAGTTGCATAAAAATGGGGTTTTAAAGTAATCCATGCTTTTCCGTACAACCATGATTTATCAAAATCAAAACTTACATTAAGTTTTGTGTGAACGAGATCATTGATTTTAGTCGGTGTTGCCCGATAAATTTGTTTCCATGAATCATTGTTATCCTGCGCATCTTGTTGGGCAAAAGCTCCCCAAAATGCACACATAAATGTCAATATCAAAAATGCTTTCCTCATAGTTCGTTTTTTTTTGTGAGCAAAAATAGTTGGCTTATCTTTAAAGAGATGCTATTTTTTGAATACTAGGGTAGATTTCACTCCATATTAAATAGATTTGCTGATGATGTTTATTTCAGTTTTTAAAAGAGTCGTTGTAGTAGCTTGTCTGGTTATGATGAGTGCTTCAGTCTTTGCACAGGAAGATCACTTCATTTATCTTCAGACCGAGAATAGCCAACCTTTCTACGTTAAGATTAATAATACAATATTGAGTTCGTCAACTACCGGCTATGTTATTTTGCCTGCAATAAAAGAAGGACAGCATGAGATAGTTGTTGGTTTTCCAAAAAATGAAATCCCTGAGGGAAAATTTGATCTGGAAATTAAAGATAAAAACGTTGGATACCTTATTAAGAACTTAGGAAGCAATGGATTGTCATTATTTAATTTACAAACGCTTGCTTTAATTGATAGCAAAGCAAGAACGTCTGCTGCTGTGGTTGTTACAAAAAAGATTGAGGACGATGCATTTTCCACTATGTTGGCCGGGGTTGTTGATGATTCTTCCTTGCTTGTAAAAAATGTGCCTGTTGTCGAAAGTCCTGTAAAAGAGGTGGAAAGCAAAGTTGTGCCGGTCGCCAAAGACAATACTAGCCAAAGTTTGGAAGGAATAGGTTTGCAAAAAGATTCTTCTGTGGAATCAGTTTCTATAGAGAATAAGCAGATAGGACTAGACTCTGTTCAGAAAGCGAGCAAGGATTTTACCGTCATTGCTCCTATAGCCACGAAGCCTTCAGTTTCGGAATCTATAAGTATAAAAAGAGTTTTATTGTATCGCGAAAAGGACGGATTGGAAATGATTTATGTTGATAAGGGGAAAATGGTTAATGATACCGTTCGGATTTTTTTGCCGGTAGCTCCTGAAGCAGAAAAAAGCAGGCCCCAGGTCATTGTGACGCCAGATAATAAAATACCGCAGATAGTAGCTAAAGTTGACAGTGCGGAATTAACCATCACTCCAACACTTATTATTCCAACGGAAACTCCTGTTATTAAATTGGAACCCGCCAAAGAAAAGACGGCGGCTACCGAAATAATTAAAGAAAAGACAATTGAAAACGTTCCGGTGATTATTTATGAGCCGACGAAAACAGTGTCAAAAGAGGACTCATTGAAATCACCGGTAAAAGAAACTGAGCCCATCGTTACACCTAAGGTGGTGTCCTCATCTAAAGTAAATAGTGATTGCAAAAAATTCGCAAACAATGATGATTTTTTGAGATTGAGAAAAAAAATGGCTGCTGAAATTAACAATGATGATATGATTCAGATTGCTAAAAAAGAATTTAAAGCAATTTGTTTCAGTACTGAGCAAATTAAAAACCTTTCTTACCTCTTTTTAAATGATGAGGGCAAGTACATGTTTTTTGATGCTGCTTATGCCTACACTTCAGATTCTGATCAATATATAACCCTTCAGGCACAGTTGTCAGATGAATATTACGTCAACCGATTTAAGGCGATGCTTCATAAATAAAATCTAAACGCCGCATGTCCAGATATTTTATAGAGGTAGCCTATAAAGGGACTCATTATTCGGGGTTTCAGGTACAGCAGAATGCCGTTACTATTCAATCCGAGATTGAAAATGCATTGACTGTTTGTTTTAAATCAACGTTTTCACTTACCGGCGCTTCCCGGACAGACACAGGAGTGCACGCGCTACAAAACTATTTTCATGTAGATACTACTGAAGTTCAAATTGATAATCCATCCAGGTTATATAATTTAAACTCAATTCTTCCTGACGATATAGTAATTAAAGCAATTTTTAAAGTAGCTGATGAGGCACATTGCAGGTTTTACGCAGTTTCCAGGGGATATAAATACCATATTTATCAGCAAAAAAATCCATTTTTAAAAGGTAGGGCTTATTATTTCCCCTTCACTGTGGATAAGGATTTGTTAGACAAGGCTGCGTCGGTAATGATGGATTTTAATGATTTTACTTCTTTCTCTAAGAAGAATACGCAGGTAAATAATTTTATTTGTCAGATTCATAAAAGCCAATGGATAGAAGAGAAAGATCAATTAGTATATAATGTAGAAGCAAACCGTTTTCTAAGGGGCATGGTAAAGGGAATAGTAGGTACAATGTTGATGGTAGGCACAAAAAAAATTACGTTAAGCCAATTTGAAAAGATCATTTCAGATAGAAATTGCTCAAAAGCGAATTTTGCAGTTTCCCCTTGTGGGCTCTATTTAGTAAAAGTTCAATACCCAAACTAATCATTAGGTTGTTGATATTGGATAATTAAGCCATCAATCCATCTAGTTTTTAATTATTATTTATGTACAATTCCAGTAATAGCGGGCACCTTCAAAACATTGGAGAAAAAAAGCAAAATAAATTGGGAAAAAGAAACGAACTCCCCTTATCTTTGCAATCCGCTCGAAAAAAAAGAGCATAGTTCTTTAAAAAATTACGTTCGAGAAAGAGGAAAATTGAAATTTTTTTTGTAAAAAATCAAAATAAATTTTGGTGGTATTACAAAGGCGGTTACCTTTGCAATCCGTTCAAAAAAAGAGCGTAGTTCTTAAAAATAAAATCGTCAATAAAGTGAGTTTCTAAAGGGGTTTCAAAGCTTTTTTAAAAATAAATTTGGTTGATAAAATAAAGGCTCTTACCTTTGCAATCCGTTTGAAAAAATGGTGGTCAAAAAAGGCCAAAAGATCTTTGAAAGTTTGGAAGTAACAGCACAGAATTTTTTAAATTCTACAAGGTAAAGTTTAGCGTAACAAATTAGAATTTTGACGTTAATTTTTCGATGAGAAAATTTGATAGTCAGATCAAACAACATTTACAATGGAGAGTTTGATCCTGGCTCAGGATGAACGCTAGCGGCAGGCTTAATACATGCAAGTCGAGGGGCAGCAGGGGTAGCAATACTCGCTGGCGACCGGCAAA
>JBDSHT010000187.1:0-2540 GCA_039918315.1 Ginsengibacter sp.
AATGTTTATGTTTGATTCTGTCATATTTATTTATTTGCGGGCAAATTTACTACTATAATATTATTGAATAATTAAAGGCAGTTGATTTTGGAGTAAATAATACCATTCATAAAATTTATTCTTTGAGTACTTAGTAATTTTTTAATTTACTCCATCTTTTACATTTTTAAACCATAATCTGCATGAAAAAAATAATCTCTTGTGTTCTATTATTTGTTGGTTTTTCAACAATGGTGTCTGCCCAAAGAATGGCTCCGCCAAAAGCTCCGGAAACGAAAACAGATAAACCTCCGGTCCCCAATCCCATGATAATTGAGGACTCATTTGTAGAAACAAAAAATACCGTCACTATCAAAGGCCAGCAGGTTCCTTACACTGCCAAAGCCGGTACACTACCTTATTGGAATGAAGATGGTAAACCAATAGCATCCTTATTTTATGTTTATTATGAAAGAACAGACGTGAAGAATCGTGATACACGTCCGTTGATTATTTCCTTTAATGGAGGTCCTGGCTCCGCGTCTGTCTGGATGGAAATCGGGTACACCGGGCCACGCATTTTGAATGTGGATGATGAAGGATATCCTTTGCAGCCTTATGGATTAAAAGACAATCCTTATTCCATTTTAGATGTTGCAGATATTGTGTTTGTAGATCCTGTGAACACAGGCTTCTCCAGAAAAACAGATAAGGATGTTCCTAATTCAAAATTCTTTGGTGTGAATGCCGATATCAGGTATCTCGCCGAATGGATCAACACTTTTGTTACCAGGAATAACCGTTGGGCTTCGCCTAAATACCTGATCGGTGAAAGCTATGGTACCACAAGGGTTTCGGGCCTTGCCAATGAATTACAAAGTTCACAATGGATGTATTTGAATGGTGTTGTTTTGGTGAGTCCCACCGACTTGGGTATTAAAAGAGAAGGTCCTGTAGCAGATGCTTTGATGCTTCCTTATTACTCTGCCACTGCCTGGTATCACAAAGCGTTAGCGTCTGATTTGCAGAGCAAAGATTTGACTGCCATGCTTCCTGATGTGGAAAATTTCACCATCAATCGTTTAGTGCCTGCTTTAACAAAAGGCAATATGTTAGGCGATGCGGAAAAAAAGGAAATCGCGGGAATCCTGTCGCGTTATTCCGGCTTGTCCGAAAAAGTAATTCTTCAACATAATTTAATTATTTCTCCTAATTTTTTCTGGAAAGAATTGTTGCGCGATAAAGGCTTTACTGTTGGCAGGCTTGATAGTCGCTATAAAGGAATTGACAAAGAAGATGCCGGCGAAGGACCGGATTACAATGCGGAACTTACCAGTTGGCTACATTCATTTACACCGGCTATTAATATTTATTTAAGGGAAGAACTGAAATATAAAACTGATTTAAAATACAATATGTTTGGATCGGTTTATCCATGGGATAACAGTAATGACAGAACGGGAGAAAACCTGAGAGAGGCAATGGCTGAAAATCCTTTTCTGCACCTGTTGGTGCAATCCGGTTATTATGACGGAGCCTGTGATTATTTCAATGCGAAATATAATATGTGGCAAATGGATCCTTCCGGAAAATTGAAAGACCGCATGAGTTGGAAGGGGTTCCGTAGCGGACACATGATGTATCTACGCAAACCTGATTTGGCTGAAGCCAACGATCAATTAAGAGAGTTTATAAAAAATTCAACACCCAAGCCTGGAGAGTCGGCTAAGTTTTAAAGTTTAAATAGAAATTTTTTCAAGGGTCACATTCTTAAATGATGTGGCCCTTTTTATTTTTTAGGAAGATTTTCTGAAATGATTTTCCAGGTTAACTGCGCACCATATTTCCAATCGTGTTTCTCTGATTCCTTTCGTCCTTTAGTGATTAATTCACTTCTTAATTTTTCATCTTTAAAAAGAAGCATCATTTTTTCAGTGATGTTTTTATAATCGCCTGCGGCAAAATAAGACCCTGCATCTCCGCAGATTTCCGGAACGGCACCAACAGAACAGCCGATTACCGGAACGTCACATTGCAGACTCTGTAATGCAGCAGTGGCAGTGACTTCGTTAGTAGCAGGAAGTATGGTTGCATAAGCCGCTGCAATTATTTTTTTACTTTCTTCTGCAGATAGTTGAGTTAAAATTTTTACCTCTTTTTTAAATCTGTACAGATCTACAGAATGTATGAATTCGTCAAAACCTTTTCCTTTCTCTCCTGCAATTATTAATTGCATGCCGCTCCGTTGCCTCTTCTTAAATGCAGAAAAAGCTTTCAGCAAATTCACCAAATTTTTTAACGGACTTATTATGCCGGGGTAAATAAAATATTCATTTCCTTCTGCAAATTTTTCTTTTATTTCCTCTCTCTCTTCTAAACCCAAAACTGTTCCCTTAGAATTTACTCCTTCATAAACAACCTGAATCTTTTGTGCAGAATCTGAATGGTACTTTTTAAGTATTGTCTTTTCAAATTCGGAAGAAACAATTATTGAGGAGGCATTTGAAAATATTTCTCCGGCATTTTTCTTTATGAAAGTCAAAAACTTTTTGTCGCAATAA
>JBDSHT010000188.1:0-5931 GCA_039918315.1 Ginsengibacter sp.
GGATCTCCACCAAATATCTGAGCATGTTTTTCGGTTACTTTATCTTTCATCCAGTTAATATTTACAGATGTTCACATTTATTTTAGGGTCAGCATGTCGCTGATTAAAAATATGAATGATTATTTAAGGTTGAAAATAAAGTTTTTTGTGAATTGGTATTATTCTTCTGACGCTAACAGGAAATTATAATAGTAGATCACGCATTGCTAATGATGTACCTCCTGCAAAAGCAAAATGTCTTTTCAGAATGTTAGTCTGAAACAACTTTTGTAACAATTCGTAAACCTCAAAATCAACTGTAGTAAGATGAAGCATAAAGATCTTTTAAGGGAATTTTAAAATAAATGCTGCAAAAATTTACTGTTTTCTTGTCCAAAACTTTACTCTTCAAAACTGCTCCCTTAATTTCCTCAGGTGTGTACATCTGAAATAGAAAATAAAAATCTGAGAGCAAGCCATGGCTTAACACTCTTTCAATAATATAATTTTTATGTTTTATGCTGTGTACCTTTTCAATAGGTGTGTCCCAAAATAAATTTTGTGAGAACGGGATTGTGTTAGTATCATTTTTTTTAGTTAGAACACTTTCTGGCAGGTATTTAAAAAAGAAAGGCATAACGATTTATTGAGAAGTTAAAAATACTAAACTAATGGATCTTAATGCATGATACGGTTTTTCTAAAAGCATAAAAAATAATGATCAGTAAAAACTAGATTTTTTGAATTAATGAATAACCCATTCAACAATTACACAACCATTAGTTTGCAGACATCGAAAAAGGAAAATCGTCTTTATTGGTGCCACGATTTTTGTTTGGCGTTTCAGACATTTGAAAATTGATCGTTGCACCTTTTGTAAAGTCAAAATGATTAAAATAATTTTTTGACCAGGGCATTCCATTCACATTCACCGACTGTACGTATTTGTTTTTGTCACTATTGCCGGTTGATGAGATCACTAGTTTTTTACCATTCTCAAAACTGATTTCAGCGCGATCGAACAACGGCGCACCAACTGCATACTGAGTGCTGGCAGGCGTTACAGGATAAAAACCCAAAGCAGAAAAAACATACCATGCAGAAGTCTGTCCATTGTCTTCATCACCACAATATCCATCAGGAGTGGCTTTGTATAATTTATTCATCGTTTCCCTGACCCAATATTGCGTCTTCCAAGGCTCGCCTGCATAATCGTACAAATAAATTATATGCTGGATCGGTTGGTTGCCATGTGCATACTGGCCCATGTCGGCAATCTGCATTTCTCTTATTTCATGAATAACCCCACCATAATAACTATCATCAAAAACAGGAGGCATTATAAAAACAGAGTCAAGCATTTTCACAAATGTTTTATTTCCTCCCATCAAATTGATAAGACCATTGATATCCTGAAACACAGACCAGCTATAGTGCCAGCTATTTCCTTCGGTAAATGCATCACCCCATTTAAATGGATTAAATGGTGATTGAAAAGTTCCGTCTTTATTTTTTCCGCGCATCAGTAAATGTGATTTATCAAAAAGCTTTTTGTAATTCATCGAACGCTCTTTATAAATCTGAATTTCCGATTCAGGTTTCTTTAAGGCTTTCCCTAATTCGTAAATACAATAATCATCGTACGCATATTCAAGAGTGCGCGCGGCGTTTTCGTTAATGCCCACATTGTATGGTACATAACCCAACTCATTATAAAACGTAACGCCGGTGCGGCCTGTGCCATGAGGCCCCTCATTATTAGCTCCATGTGTCAGCGCTTCATAAAGAGTATTTACATCATACCCACGCAAACCTTTTAAATAAGATTCAGCTACAATTGAAGCGGAATTATTTCCAATCATTACATTTCTGAATCCCGGCGCAGACCATTCAGGCAGCCACCCACCCTCTTTATAATCATTGATTAGACCTTGCTGCATTTCCCTTACAATAGATGGATACACCAAATTTAAAAATGGATACAATGCTCTGAATGTGTCCCAGAAACCTGTACCACCAAACATATAACCGTCTTCTATTTTGCCCGTGTAAGGACTGTAATGGATTACTTTTCCATTCTCATCTTTTTCATACAACTTTAAAGGAAAGAATACCATTCGATAAAGACTTGAATAAAAGGTTTTGACTTGTTCTGATGTGCCACCTGCTATTTTAACTTTACCCAGAACCTTGTTCCACTCAGCTTTTGCGTTCTCTTTTACAACATCAAAATTCCGACTACCGATCTCCTTTAGATTAATGGCAGCTTGTTCGAAGCTGATAAAAGAAGAAGCAATTCTGGCCTGAACAACATCACCTTTTTTTGTATTGGCAAAGCCAATAATCGCACCAGCATGATTACATTTTTGTTCCAAATCATTTTTAATAACACTATCTGCAAAAGTGTAGGAATAATTAAATGGCCTGTCAAAAATGATAACGAAATAGTTTTTAAAATTCTTAGTAACACCCCCGCTGTTACGGGTTGTGTAACCAATAATTTTATTTTCTGAAGGAATTATTTTAACGTAAGAACCTCTATCTAATGCATCAATAATCACCGAAGAACTATCAGCTTTAGGAAAAGTAAAACGAAAAATCGATGCCCTTTCTGTCGGTGCCAATTCAGTAGTAACATCATGATCGGCGAGGTAAACTTTATAATAATAAGGCTTTGCAATTTCAGTTTTGTGAGAAAACCAACTCGCTCTTTCTTTCTCAATAAAACGAACTTTCCCTGTAATAGGCATTATGGCAAATGCACCATAATCATTCATCCATGGAGACGGTTGGTGTGTTTGTTTGAAACCGTTTATTTTGTTGGCAGTGTACTGATAAGCCCAGCCATCACCCATCTTACCGGTTTGGGGTGTCCACAGATTCATGCCCCACGGAAGTGCGATTGCGGGGTAGGTATTCCCGTTCGAGAGTTCGGGTCTGGAATCGGTCCCCATTAACGGATTAACAAAATCGACAGGGTTAGTAACCAACTTTTTCACCTGTGCGTTTGTAAAATATCCCATCAAACTAAAAACCAGGAAAAATATTTTTTTCATAAAATAGCTTATTCTAAAGGTGAGACGCAAAGATAAAGTCTAACATTTTAGAGAAATTATTTTTCATTTATTTTAGATACTAAGAAAGCCGGAAAGATTTTTCCCGGCTTTGCCTTCTCAATATATTCACTGATAACTTTTAACTTTTATCTATTCACTTTATATCATACAATTTTTCGTTTGCCTGCTTCAATTTTTCAAGAGGCATTTTTATCACTTTACGGTCGTAGGTCATGAAGCCATTTACTTCGCCTTCCACGTCGGTAGTTTGTGTATAAACCGCTGCAGACAATCCATGACGGATTAAGTCTTGTAATTTTTCTGTCAACGATTTATAACGCTTAAACAGGTCATCTGCATTTTTAAAACTTTGGTATCCCCAATTTTTATTTTCCTGCCAGGTATGTGGTGGCACCGGCAAACCTAAACCACCAAATTCCCCAAGAACCAATGCCTTTTTCTCTCCGAACAAATCTGGCCTTGGCATCACCGGATCAGGATAATTATGGATGTCTTCTATATCACCTACGGGATAAAAATTGCCACCACTTGCGCTATTTACCAACCTTGAAGGATCTTTCTCTTTCGTCCAATTACTGATCTCTTCTGTTTTAAATTGCCCCCAACCTTCATTGAAAGGAACCCAAACTACAATGGATGGAAAGTTGTGTAGAGTCTCCATAATTGCGTTCCATTCTTTTCTATAATATCCTTCGCTTTCAGCCGATCGCTTCCTGTCCGCATCGCCTGGAAACACACCGGGACGTGATTCCCAATGATTGCCCAAATCGCCGCTCGGCATATCCTGCCAAACCATAATACCAATACTATCACAGTAGTAATACCACCGTGCAGGTTCTACTTTTATATGTTTTCTGATCATGTTAAAACCCATTTCTTTGGTTTTCGCAATATCAAATTTCAAAGCATCATCTGTAGGTGCAGTATATAATCCATCAGGCCACCAGCCTTGGTCTAATGGGCCAAACTGGAATAAAAATTTATTATTCAATAACATTTTTTGAATGCCACTTTGGTCAGGAGCCATTGAAATTTTGCGCATTGCAAAATAACTCTTCACCTCATCCACCACTTTTCCTTTACGCATCACCGTTATCTTCAGATCGTAAAGAAATGGATTGGAGGGTGACCACTCTTCTGCACCGGGAATAGAAAGTGTAACAGCATTTGATGAGCCGTTTTGTTCCCCAATTTTTTCGCCACCTTTCCATGCAGAAAAATTAACTGCATCACCGGGTTGCAGGTTTTCGATGGTCGCATTTATATTGAGTGATTTAGAATCTAAATTGGGAGTTTGATTTGTTGAAACGATATAAGTTTCAGGAACCATTTCAAGCCACACCGTTTGCCAGATACCGGTTACAGGGGTGTACCATATTCCTTCAGGCTTTACTACTTGCTTACCATGCGGCTGAGTGCCCGCATCTGTTGGATCCCAAACACGAATGGTTATTTGCTGCTTGCTTCCTTTTTTTAAGGCATCAGTTATATCGAAAGAAAAAGGATCGTAGCCACCTTCATGGCTGCCCACGGATCTGCCATTTACATATACTTCGCTTCTCCAATCCACAGCACCAAAATGGAGTAAAACTTTTTTCCCTTTAATCTTAGAAGGGATGTCAATGTTTGTCTGATACCAAAGTAAACTGTCTTTACCGACTGTTTTTCCCACGCCTGACAAAGCGGACTCAACCGCATACGGAACCAATATATTTCCCTGAAATGAAGACGGAATCTGGTCTTCAGACTTTGGCACAATGGCGTATTGCCACAGCCCATTTAAGTTTTTCCAGTTCTCCCGAACCAATTGTGGTCTTGGATATTCAGGCAATGGATTTTTATAATCTACTTTCTCAGCCCATGACGTGGTAATTTTATTTCCTGCAATTTTCCATTTGACCTGGCCTAAAACGCAGGTAGTAAATAAAATCATCAGAGTTAAAAAACATATTCTTTTCATGCGTTGTGTTTTTAATTAAAAGGATATCAAGGTAAAATATGAGATCATATTTTAAGCCCTTACAATAAATTTCATTTCCTTATTGATCAGAATTATTACCAGTAATTTTCTTTTCTAAGTTTATTAAAATAGCCAGTTGCTTTGCCTGGCTATCGAACAGCACTTTGATTTGTTCTTCCAAAAGCAAATCCATTTTTTGATGAAGGCTTCTCACTTCCAGCTCAGCTTTCAAATTGACAAGATAATCGTTTTCATTTCTCTTCCGGTCCTTTTCCTCTTTTCGGTTTTGGCTCATCATAATTACTGGAGCCTGGAAAGCCGCGATAGCAGAGAGAACCAGGTTCATCAGGATAAAAGGATAAGGATCAAATTTATCTCCAGTGGGCAACATAGTATTTAAAAAAATCCAAACAGCGAGTATAACAGAAAATAAAATGATAAACATCCAACTTCCGCCAAATGCCGCTACTTTATCAGAAATGGTTTGTCCTTTGGACAAAATTTCCTTTGGAGGATATAATAGATTTTTTACGATCAATTTCTCTTCTTTAATTGTTTGCTGAACAATTTCCTGAAGTTTTAAAATATGCTCGTCTGATGATTTTGTTATTAGTTCAGATTCGTTCATTGCTCAGTTTTTATTTAATAAAATTTAATGTTATTACGAGGATGATTACCAATATTCCTATAAGGGTTAAGAATGAAGTAGAATGAATTTTTTGAGAAAACAATTTTAGACAATTATTATTAAACCAAATAAAAACATTTTTAAAGGTAGAAATTCACTTAAATTCTCCATTGCGCTATTCCCCTTATTTTTGCAAAAAAATATAGAGTATGCAAACAATGCTTGTATTACACAATTTATTACGTTGGCTCGTATTAATCTTTGGCCTGTGGGCTATAATTAGCGCA
>JBDSHT010000189.1:0-3262 GCA_039918315.1 Ginsengibacter sp.
CCACGAAACAAATTCAGCACAATCCCACGGCCCTTTCCACTTTGATTTATCTTTTGGTGCCATTGAACCTAAAATGTAGTTCTCACCCAAGTGAGCATTTCCCAAATCAAAAATTTCTTGTCCGTTCATGTTAATTTATAAATTGTACCAAAACTATATTTTCTTTAATCTTTGCAATTAATGAAATGCATAATTTCCATCATGCATTTCCACCAAACATTTCATGAAAAAACCTCTCTCCAAAACATCTATATTTGACGAATGACTTCAGTCGCGTTAATAGACGATCATAAAATTTTCTGTGATTCTCTCGCGGGGCTCATTAATGATTTTGATGGGTTCAAAGCATTGTGGTGTGTACAGGATGGAAGGAAGGCGATTGAGTTGTTACAGGATGCTAATAATTTGCCCGATATTATTTTGCTGGATATTGTAATGCCCGCCATGAGCGGCATTGAAGTGGCCAAATGGCTTTTTGAAAACAGAAAAGAAATAAAGGTATTGGCACTTACGATGGAGGAGGATGATAAAAGTGTTATTCAAATGTTGAAGTATGGTGTGAAGGGTTATCTGTTGAAAAGTATCGGTTCCGAAGAATTGCAAACCGCCCTTGAACAGGTAGTGAAAAATGGCTTTTATTATACACCCATTATTACAGGAATAATTTACAGAGATGTAAAGGAAAAGATAATCAAAAGTGATGTTCAGGAATTAACGAAGCGCGAAATTGAATTACTTGAGTATTTATGTACCGACATGAGTTATGCTGAAATATCAAGAAAGGTATTTTTGAGTGAGTCAACGATTGATAGCTACCGGGCAAGGCTATTCGAAAAGTTTGAAGTAAAAAACAGGATTGGATTAATCTTACAAGCGGTACGTCTTGGGCTGGTTACATTAAAGTAGTGTATGGATTTTGAACTTTGTTGATCAGCGGAATTACAATGGTTATCTTCGTGCCTTTGCCAGGTCCTGTTTGCAGTTTGAAATTTCCTTTTAAATATTGCACCCTGCTCTCCGCACTTTGTATGCCGAGCGAATCTTTATGTTCTTTGTTCTTTCTGTCAAATCCCCGTCCATTGTCCTTTATATAAATACAAGCTAAATCAATTTCGGAATGGATGCAGACAGAGATAATTGCCGCCTCACTGTGTTTCACGGCATTCATTACCAGTTCGCTTACGATCCTGTAAATATTCATTTGCAACTCAGGTTCCAATATAGTCTGCACGTCGTGGTTGAACAGGATCTTTTTGCTGTACAATTGTTCCATGTCTTTAAAATAATCCGACAATGTATTTATCAACCCATTTGAAGCAAGGTTTTTGGGTATCAGGTTGTGGGCAATGTTCCTTATCTCAAGAATGGAATCGTCAATGATACCTTCCGTTTTATGCATTAATTCCAATTGCTTGTCTTCTTCTTTTACATTCAGGATGCGTCTGAAATTAATTTTTAGGGCAGCCAGTAACGGGCCTATGTTATCATGAAGATCGCCGGCTATTCTTTTGCGTTCATTATCCTGGGCGTTGATTACATCTTGTAGAATTTTTGTTTGCTCTTCTTTCAGTGCAAACAACTGCGATTCTTTATTTCTTCTTTCAATTAATAATCCATACAATAATCCGAATGCCATTATAGAATTTTCCAAAATACTCGCGAACGCCATACCATGTTCGTTTATAAAATAACTGCCCACTTCGCGAAAGTTTGCAAATAACTGTATAGCGGCACTAAGAGCAATCACCCACATTGCCAATGAAAATATTTTTGCCAAAGGGCCTGAGTTTATAAAATAATAGGGGATAAGGAATGTTAGTACAAGTGAGAATAGAAGACCTACATGCCATGTAACATAAAGTGCTATTTTCAAAATTCCCGGGATTGAAGGAAACAGAAATAGAAAACATAAAATCAATTGAACAATTAAAAACCATTGGAGATATTTGGTTGCTTTCAACAGGCCCGGACTGTCTTTCAAATTATTGATAAAAATTAATTTTTGAACCATCAATAAAAGTAAACAGGCTCCGAGACTGCTTAACGGTTTTGATATTTCATTGATGATGGGAGCGTTAGGGTAGAGGAAAGGAAATAATTTTCCATAGTGATCAATTATCCAAAGAGACACACAAAGCATGAAGCCAAAATAAAGTGCAAACACTTTTTGTTTAAAAAGAAAGCAAGCCAGTAAAATAATAGCTGAAATCATGAAGGCCATACCCAGGTAAGAAGACACAATAATCTCATAATGATCGTAGGCTTTTTCAAGTTCCTCACGACTTTGCAATGTATAATTGTAATTGATATTTTTATATGCCGCCCGCATCACAATAACATACAATGAAGGCGATGGACCGATGTAAATCGAATGAGTATGCCACACATAATTCCTGTTTTTAGCGTAAGGTATCATTCGGCCACCCTCATAAATAAATTTGGCTTTGTTTCCTTGCTGAATTTTATAAAATTGAACAAGATTCAGGCTTGTATTATTAATAGATAAAAAGGGTTCTGTTATCTCTGCATCGCAACTAAGTTTAAGAATAGTAAGATAGTATTGTGTACCTGTTCCACCCCAGTCAATACGCCTATCCGGTTTTTTTATAAAGCGTAAATCGTTGAAGTTAATTTTAGATAGTATGGCTTCATTGCAGGAATCAAGTACAAGCGTAGCGATACTATCATTGATGGTTACCTGTTGTGATTTTCCCGTGACCGAGAATAAAAGTGAAAAGACAAGTAGTGCAATACTTTTTCGGGTAAGGATAGGTGAGAGTAGCCGTAGCAAATGTTTACTACAATCCGTGCAGACTGATTTTAATTGCACCCATATAGTGCCTGCGCTTAATAATTGTTGTACCATTCTTTGGGGTATGATTAAAAAATATTAATCAATAATCAGGTAGTATTATTAAGGCTAGCTTTTGGTCTTTGTTTGGGGATGGATTGAAAAAGAGTGCTGGTAATTCGAAGGGATCTTTGGGTAAAATTATATCGGAAAAGTAAATGCTTTTATTGATCTAAAAAATTATAAAATAAAATTGCATTTTAATCTATTCCGGAAACCATATCAACGAATCTTAAAAGTGCAAAATCATCTTATTCCATAATATTGCGCCATTACTTTTCCGCAAAGAAATTTTTAATCGTGTTAAAAAATGATACGAACGGTTTTTCAATGGTCTCCAAAATTTCGCCTTCTGATTTTGCTTTATAGTTGAATTTAAATGCGTCGATTACGTCCCGGTCTTTCAGCGCT
>JBDSHT010000190.1:0-5112 GCA_039918315.1 Ginsengibacter sp.
GCAATGCATTACGCAAAGATGGTTCAAACGGAATTCCGTATGTTTTAAACACAAGTTCCGGAAACTTGCTACCATCAATCGGTTTCTCTTTTGAATTTTAATTTTTATAAAATAATAAAAATACTTACACCATAAAACACCTATCATGAAATACATCATCGCATTTGTCTTTCTGTTGGCAACCTTTCAAACTCAGGCTCAGAAGGACACCTGGCAACTATCGACCCACATCCTCGATATCGGAAAAGGACTCCCTGCACCAGGCGTGACTGTTGAATTAGAGAAAATGAATGAGAAGAATAATACCTGGACTTTAGTTGACAAAAAAGTTACAGACGAGAATGGAAGAATTAAATACTTTCTTAAAAATGGTAAAAATAACGACGGGATTTATAAGCTCATTTTTAGAGTGGCAAAGTATTTTGAAATGAATCACACCGAAAGTTTTTATCCATTTATCGAAGTTGTTTTTCAAATAAAAGGAGAGAATCATTTCCACGTTCCGATCACACTTTCGCCATTTGGATATTCTACTTATAGAGGGAGCTGATGCAGCCCTGCGTGTGTTGGCATCCCCTGCTGTTGTTGGCTTCCTCCCCAACACATTCTTTAATCGCTGAAAGTGTATGACTAATTTACTGCACCCAAACTCTTAAAATCTTTACCGGTAGGCGACTGGAAAACAGTCAGGTTAAAATAACTTATTGCAGCAACTATATGGTCGAAAATATCAGACTGGATATTTTCATACTCTGCCCATTTGATGGTATTAGTAAAGCAGTATATTTCTATTGGAAGCCCATGCTGGCCCGGCTCCTGCTGGCGCACGATCATTGTCATATCCCGATGTATGCGCGGATGATTTTGTAAATATTTTTCTATGTAAGTTCTAAAAACACCAACGTTTGTCATTCGTCTTCCGTTAATTAAAACATCGGTATTGACCTCATTGTCTTTGTTGTGTTGTTCTATTTCTGCCTGTCGTTTTATGATATAATCTTTTATGAGATCGATTTTTTTAAAACGATCACGCATTTCAGGATTTACAAATTGAATAGAATCGATGCTCACCTGGATCGTTCGTTTAATGCGCCTGCCTCCACTCATTTGCATGCCGCGCCAGTTTTTAAAACTCTCAGTAATAAAATAATACGTCGGAATAGTAGTGATTGTTTTATCCCAATTGCTCACCTTCACTGTGTTCAGATTGATCGCAGTAACATCCCCGTCCGCATTGTATTTGGGCATCTCTACCCAGTCGCCGATGCGCACCATATCGTTTGCTGAAATTTGTATGCTGGCCACCAATCCCAAAATCGTATCCTTAAAAATTAAAAGAATAACAGCCGTCATGGCGCCGAATGCACCAAGAAGATACAAGGGCGATTTATTGATGATGATAGACATTCCAAGAATGGCAGCAATCACATAGAGTATAATTCGCACTAATTGGAAATAACTGGCGATTGGCTTTTCAATAAACAACTGCGATTCGGAAAGATATTCTTCTGTCGCTTTTAGAAAAACAATGAGAACTCTCACGACCACAAAAACGAGATAAACATCAAGTAGTTTACCAATGAAAGTAAGCGTGGCAGGAAAGTCTTCAAATAGAATGGGAACCGCAGACTTCAATACAATAACAGAAACCAAATAACCTAAAGCAGAAAAGAGATAATGCTTGATCAGCAAATCGTCCCACTTTCCACGTGTCTTCCGGAAAAGCCTTCCCACTGCATTGTGCAAAATCTTTTTTGTGACGAAGACGCTCACAAAAAGTAGCAACGCCGCAATGATCAATAAAACCAAAAACACGAGGTAAGGGATTACGGTTTCGGAAATATTTTGGTGTTGCAAAAAAATTTCAAACTGTCGTTTTAATTCTTTCAAGATTTGTTGGTTTTAAATCAATTGTAAAGAGACGGAATATAATAAAACAAAATGACTTGCTGTGGGGCTGCATTGTATAATTAAGAGGTGACGGCTTTTGAAAAGGTGTTGCCTTTCCACTCGATTCGCCAAGGCTGCGCAAATAAGTAAGTTTGTTCAAGAAATATTTAAATTATGAAACGGATGAAATATCTTTTTGTTTTGTTTGTTCTTGGTTGCAGCCAGCAACTAGAAAAACTATCTACTGACGAAATTGCACAAATAAAAAGTTATACTATCAAGCGGTCTGAGAAACATGCTCGTGATTTGGAAAATCCAGGCTATAATTCCGTAATGACATTTTATGCAAACAAACCAGACTTCGTCGTTTTTGGTGATGGCTATTATGGGGGTGACTACTTGACAATCGACGGTCTCTGGAAAGATATTCTTGGAAAGTATGGTTGGAAAAAGATGTTGAAATGGGATCTAAAAAACCATAAGGTATATGTATTTTCAAGAGATGCCGGTTCTTATTTGGTTGAGTTTGACCATGAGCACTTAGCAGCGGATGGAGGTACTGTTCGTAGTTCAGTATGTTTTACATACGGTATGCAGAAAATTGATGGCGACTGGAAAGCAGCGACAGCAAATGTTTCACACATTCCGCAAAGAACTAGTGATGAGAAATGGTGGTAAAAATATTCGCCCGAAAAACAGGATACATAAAAAATAAAATGCACCACAATAAAAGGCTCGGTCCGATTGCAGCTATCCGGCTACCACCCTGCCTTTTTTAATCACTTTCAGAATCTTTATCGTCTTTTTATCTATCTCAAAAATTACGAAATCATTCATTTTTTCTCCCCAATTGTCGATGCTGTTTTTATGCAACATCTTGACCACATTAAAAGATGCCAATTGCCACGACTGCCCCAGGCTTGCCAACTTATTAAAATAGAAATATTCAATATTTTCCAAAAGAGATTTACCGGCTCCTGCCAGCATTCCCGGAGATTTTTTCAGAGACACTCTCTTCTCTTTATCAAGAATTATTGTACCCCCAATATGATTGAGATATTCTCCGGGAGGCATACCGGCAAAACAGGTGGCATCACTTACCACAATTGTTTGATCCCCTTTTATTTTCATAACCACTTTAAGAAACGAATCCGGAACGTGTATTCCATCACCAATGATACATGCATATAAATCATCGGCGGCCAACTGATCCCAAATAAGATTTGGATGCCTTGGCAAAAGCAATGGAACAGCATTCCCTAAATGGGTTGATAATTTTGCCCCTGCATTTACTGCCTGTTTGATTTGTTGCGCATCGGCCAATGAATGACCAATAGAAACTATTACTCCAGACTTACAACATTTTTTAATAAAATCGATAGAGCCCTCCCATTCAGGAGCAATGGTTATGATCTTTATTCTTCCACCTGAAGCCTTTTGAAATTCGCTAAAAAGGTCCCAGTCTGGGGCTTTGATATACCTTTCATCATGAGCTCCTTTTGCGCCATCTTTTGGAGAAATAAATGGACCTTCCAAATGGATGCCACCAACACATGAATTTACAAGTTCGTTTGATTCACAAGCTGAATTAATAGTACCCAACATTTTCAAAATGCTCTCTGTGGAATTGGTAACAATCGTAGGAAAATAAGTAGTGACCCCAATACTTAATAAAAATTGCGTAGCCTTTTCAATGTCTTCAACTGACACGGAAGGAATATTAAAATCAATTCCATTGATTCCATTTATTTGTAAATCTATCAAGCCAGGTCCAATAGAAAATGATGATTTTTCGGCACTTTCAATTTCTTCAATCGAAACCATTTTTTCGTTCCCTATTGTAACTAAAAGAGTTTTTTCGGTGATACAATCAGTGCATTTCATTTCCATTTTTTTTCATTTAGACTCATCGATATCATTTACAATTTTATTCTTATGATTTTCTTAAAGCGTTGTGCAAATCCTCTACTTTTTGAGGAATCGTTTTAGTCATCATTCCAACACCAACAAATATTATTGCCGACACAATGGTGGGTAAACCTAAATTCATTGCGAGATTGCTTACTGCCACACTCTTCATTATAATAAATGTGATTACGCCTCCTGCAATAGAAGTATTTGCTGCAAGTGGGCCGCATCTCTTAAACGTCGGTAGCAACCCTAATAACAAAGGCATCGCCGTAGGCCCTAATAATGCTCCGAACCAAACCAGAATCAATCCCAATACCCCACCAAAACGTTCAAAATTAAGTGCTACAGCCATTGTTGCTAAAGTAAAAGCAATCGTTGCAATACGCGCTGTACGCAATGATTGATTATCACGTCCGAATTTTTTAGAAACGACCGGAAGAATATCCCTCGTAATCACAGCAGCAATCGTGTTCACATCCGAAGAAGTCATACCCATTGTAGCGGCAAATAAAGAAGCAATTACCAACCCAATCATCCCAGAAGGCAATATTTTTAGCATAAGCCAACCATAGGATTCACTAGGGTTTTGCAAGCCGGGGACAATCAAGGGTGCCGCCCACATTGGAAAGAATAAAATTAATGGCCAGATTAAATAAAGAATTCCTGAGAGTTGTGCAGCTTTTGTAGCTTCCTTTTCATTTGGAGAAGAAATATATCGGGTTGCCAAACTCCAACTACCTCCGTTGTAACTTAATGCATAAAGAAAAAAGATAACCCCGACAAAAGTTGCTGTATAAGGATCATTAAAAAGCTGGCTGTGTGAAGGTGGTAATTCTTTCCATATCCCGGTAATTGATTCAATTCCGCCCAGGTATTGAACCACCAAAACGAACATTACTATACCCCCCAAAATCTGAACAATGAACTGTATAAAATCGGTAACAATAACTCCCCACAAACCACCAAAAGTTACATAAACCAAAGTAACAATACCCGACAAAAGAATACCTGTTGTCATTGATATGCCCGCCACTACATGAAGTAAAATTCCAATGGCAGCCCATTTAGCACCTACATCAAATACTTTTAGCAACACACCTATCCAGGCAACCAACTGTTGCGTAAAAAGATTATAACGGGTTTCTAAATATTCGAGTGGCGATTGAATTTGAAAATTTTTGCGTAAGCGAACCCAATACACCGGAAATATTTTAGCAGTAGCCAATATGACTACACCAACCGGTAAAGCCCACCACATATACATCGTAAAACCATGGGTATAAGCAACTGCTGCATACGCCACAAACACAG
>JBDSHT010000191.1:0-7461 GCA_039918315.1 Ginsengibacter sp.
CGACTACCTTCCAGTATCATCCCCCGGATAGTGAGAAATGAAACCTTGTTGAGGCTAATGATATTTTTATTTACAGAAACAAAAGCACTTCCTTTTGTAATATCAGATGGCGGATAAAAATAGAGTACCCCTTTTTCCCGGTCCACATAATACTCGCCCGGCTCATCTATTTCTGACAGAAGATTAAATCCATAAAACCATTGTCCCATGCGATAACCATAAGTATGGTAAGGAGGTAGTACTTCGATTAACTTTTTTAGGGTATCAATTTTTGCAATTTTTTGTCGCTGTTCGCTCCAGTCCCAAAACCAATACCCATCCACCCATGCATCTTTTTCATTTTCCCATTCATTGATTCGTTGGTCATCATAATTGAACTTACCCACTTTATCGCCTTTTGTTCCTCTAATATCCACCGGGTCTTCATTGAGCAAGCCTGTTATTTTCACAAATCCTTTATTGGGGTATCGTGATATCCACATCGGCTTATCATTAAAAAACAATTCTATGCCACCGCCACCCGGAGATCCGAAATCGTTGATGCCTATAGAAGAAAGATCTGACTGATAAACCTTTCCACGAACACCCGGCCTGAATTTTTTCAAAATATTTTCAACAGTCACTACGTCCCATTTCGTCAGATTTTTACCGCCTGACAGTCGCACTTCTTTACCTTTCTGTCCTCGATATATGATGCGCGAATTAGAATCTTCTCCACCATCATTTCCTTCCAACTCAAATGTTCCCGGTAACTCATAAGTCCCTTCCTGAACCTCTACTATCACCTCTCCTTCGGGAAGTTTTTTTTGTTCTTTCAATAAACGAATTGCGTCCCTGGCCCGCTCTAACGTTGCAAAAGGACCATCGGTTTTATTGGGATCAGGTTGCCTGAGACTTCCTGACCAACTATCGTTTCCCACAGTTGAGACGTACAACGTCAAACCCGGTTCCAATGCATGAATACCCTTCATGCCTTGCGCTAACAGACCTATCCCAATAAGTGCCATCATCAAAAAAACTAACCGGAATTGGTTTGAAATTATCTGTTTATAAAAACGTTTGTCCATAACTGTTATATTGAAAAAAATCGCATCTGAAGTGATGCTTAATTAGCGAAGGTCAAAGCTACAAAAATCAGCGTGCTAAAGTATGCTGATACTATCTGATTAATATTTTTATGTGCTTTATCATTCAAATTGCAAAATTGATTATTACAAGAAGGATGAAGGTCATAACCGTTACGCTATCGGGATTTTTGATCCCAACGGGATCGGATGTGTATAGCATTGGTATTACCTTTGGTAACGACCCCAACGGGGTCGTTTTAACTAACCTGATTTTCTATAAACATTTAACCCCGTTAGGGTTGAAATGGGCCAGCCAAAAGGTTATATATTTTGAAAATTAGATTCAAATAAATTAAGAACTAAAGTTTTTATACAGGACATCAAAATATTAATAAGCTCAACTATAATCCACTTCTACAGTAAATTTCCTTTCTGATACATAACCGAGATTGCAGATAGTAGGTTGTTGGCACTTTCGTGTTTCAATCGCCGGGAAGTGCTGTATTAATTGCGCTATAAAGTTTTTTGCACAAATTGATAAAGAAACAACAATGTAAAATTGTGATAAGTGATTGGAGAGTCAACCATTAAAAATATCAATGCCGATATCGTTAAGGGTTTTTAATGGTAATCAATCTGACCTATTTTTAAAAGCTAATTAAACCTTCTTGCATTTTTGTTGTCATCTAATTTTAGAAAAATATTATTTTTAATAATTAGTGTGTTAACAGCAGAACAAATTACATATCTGCTTTCCAAACTAAAGAAAATTGAAAGAGTTTATGAGAAAGATTTACCGTTGCCTTTTTGTTTGCACATCTTTTTTTTGTTTGCTTTCCAATGTAAAAGCCCAGGACTCAACAAAAAGCAAAGAACCAGATAAATCTTATTTTGAAACGGGCGTAAGCTTTTTAAATAACAACAATTATTTTGGGAGGCATGACTCGCTGAAGATTCCGTACCTGATACCTTCCATTGTTTATTATAATAAATCAGGCTTCTATGTGGGCACTTCCCTTTCTTACTTAACCAGCGCAGGTTACAGCCGGGTTGATCTCGTGGAACTAGAAGCCGGATATGACTTTACGAAAGGTAAAACTTCAGGAAGTTTATCTATGTAGAAAGATTTTTACAACAGTCAAAGTAAGAATGTAAAAGCGGAAACCTGGGGAAGTTTGAATGGAAGTTTGTCCTACGATTTTGGCTTTGTAAAACCTCTGTTGCAGGGGGGAATCGCTTTTAATACGAAAGATGATTATTACGCAGCATTCGGACTTGCCCATTCGTTCTTTTTCGCGGATGATAATTTTGAAATTAGCCCTTCTTTTTTAATAAATGCAAGTACGCAAAACTATTACGATGCCTATTATACCAAAAGGAAATTTAAAACGAAAGGTAAAAATCAATCAGGTTCAGTCACTATCATAAAGGCATATCTGCCCAATGCATCCAATTTCAAAATAATGGATTATGAATTCAGTTTGCCGACCGATTATTCGTTAGGGAAATTCATTTTTGATGTCACTCCTACTGTATCATTACCTGTGAACCCTAATGCAGTAGTGGTGACGGTTACGCCTCCTTCGGGCATTGCCACCACCAGGATGAAGACAGAAAAATTAAGCAGTATTTTTTTCTGGTCTGCGGCAGTTACCTACAGTTTCTAATCAAAAAATAAACATTGCAAATCCGTAATTACTATTGTGCGTATTATGTATTTACGTATCGAGTGCACCTTTTTTTATTTGTCATTCTTTTGTCATTTCCTACATGCAGATTAAACGAAAAACAAAAATGTAAATCATAAACTGACAATAAACATTTATTAATTAAAAAAACAAACAAAATGAAAAAAGTAATTTTAACACTATTCGTTGGACTGCTTACAGTAGGAGCATTTGCCCAAACCACCGCACCAACTGCCGTCAAAACTGACAAGCAGAAAGACATGAAAGATTTAAGAAAGGATGTAAAGGATGTACGCCATGATAAAAAATTAAGGGCGTACGAAATGAAACATCACGATAAGGCAGAGGCAAAAGCAGAAACAAAAAATCTCAAAGCAGACAAAAAGGACATTCATAGTGATGTAAAAGATCTAAAAAAAGATGGGGTAAAGAAACCTCTGAAGCGCGCCAACAAGCAAATTCACAGGCAGAATATGCACCATAAGCATTAAGGCAATTTTGTTTGGTATTTTCATAAATACATAGAAAAGATAAAGGCTGTTTTAAAAAAACAGCCTTTACTTTTATATACAAAGAATTGTAATGATCATTAAAAGGAAGATGATAACTTTTTAAAAAATTGTCACCGCTCTCTATTAATTTTTTATCATGTTTTTACAAGCCTTGATAAAACCCTAACTCATGAATTAATCCCAGCCAGCCCATCCCAACACACTATATTTAGTACGATTCTGGTTTTCGGTTCCCCCATAAATGAGCGTTTTTTTAGTTGCCAAATTTTCAGCAATCGCTTCAAAATAGTCCATGCCTTTAAAAAGAGAAGGCTTAATTGTTTGGGTGGCCTTTATTTCAAAAATATCAAATCCTTTAGCTGTTTTTATTAAAAGGTCTATTTCATGATTGTTGCTATCCTGCCAAAAATAATAGTTCTGATGCAGGTATTGGTGCGCGTTTTTCTTTTGAAATTCACCAATGATCATGTTTTCAAAAATGTTTCCTTTCAGGCGATTTTCTTCCATCTCCTCTGCACTTCTTATGTTGAGCAAATGACATAAAAGGCCTGTATCATAAAAATATAGTTTTGGAGTTTTGACTAATCGTTTATTGAAATTTTCATGATAGGGCTGCAATAAAAAAACAATGTAGCTGCTTTCAAGAATGGATAACCATGCTTTGGCGGTTGGCTGAGAAATGTTGCTATCATTGGCCAGAGCATTTAGATTTAAAAGTTGACCAGCGCGTGCGGCACACAATGCGACAAATGTTCTGAAGGAGTTGACATCACGAATATTTATTAATTCGGTGACATCTTTTTCCAGGTAGGTGTTTATGTAATTCGAATAAAACACAGACGAATCAATATCACGGTCAAATAATGCCGGATAGAAACCACGGACACAAGCCTCCGAATAAGATGTTGCTAACAGATTCTCATTTTTTAATTCTTTAAAATCCAGAGGCAGTAATTTAAATAGGGCCACGCGACCGGCCAGTGTCTGTGTGATACTATTCAGCAAATGAAAATTTTGTGATCCCGATAAAATATATTGGCCCATTTTCCGGGATTCATCTACAACGGTTTGAATGTAAGAGAACAATTCCGGAACCCGTTGTACCTCATCTAATATCACCTTGTTATCATACTTTTTCAAAAAACCGTTTGGATCATCCAAAGCAAAAGTTCGCATGTCAGGATTTTCTAAAGAGACGTAAGTATAATCTTTAAAGAGGTGTTTCAATAGTGTTGTCTTCCCTGATTGTCTTGGCCCTGTAATACCTAAAATCGGGAATTTGGTCTGCTGCTTTTTTATGGATTTTGATATTGTCCTGTTTATAAAATTCGGCATACATGGTCATTTTATTGATCCGAATATAGCCATAATTTTGAAATTACATAGATTTTATTTTGAAATTACATAGACTAAACTTTGAAATTACATAGATTTATACGGGGCTACACGGGTTCATACTCTATCTTCTTAATTCCTTTTCAAAACAAACGCTACTCTCAACCAACTCATATTGTCCGTAATTCGGTATTAAATAAAAATTGTTTTTTTCATAAAGCCTGATCGCTTCCGGTTGTTTTTTACCTGTTTCCAAAACGCATTTTTCATACCCCAATTCTATGGCCCACTTTTCCAATTCCTGCAAAACCATTGAGGCAATCCCCTTTCCACGGTTTGCAAGTTGCACATACATTCGCTTTACTTCCATCGTCTTTTCAGCATATTCTTTTATGGCACCGCAGCCAACGGATTTGTCCTGATCATAGACAATCACCACATATTTTATCGCATCAATTTTATTGAATTGATCATAAAATAATTGTTCATCGGCATACCTTAGATGCAATTCAATATCTAAATTTTTTACGAGTTCCTGAAAGTCTTTGTTATTTGAATTGGTTCTTATGACCTGCATCATTTTTATTTTTTCGAAACAAATATCCACACAAATCTTAAAACCAATATTTTTATAAAAAGTTTTTCATGAAAAAGTTTTCTCTTTTCCTGCTCCAATTTATTTGCGTTTGCATCGCCTTTGCTCAAACCAAAGTTGAAAACTCAAATTACAATCCGCATGATTTTTTCGTGGAGAATTTTGCTCCGCCTGCCGGAAATTTATTTCGTTCGGCCAAAGGAACTCCGGGGCCTGCATATTGGCAAAACCGCTCCAGTTATTTGATACACGCCACCCTCAGCGAAAAAGACACTTCCATAACCGGAGATGTAATTATCACTTATGTAAATAATAGCCCGGACAAACTGGAATATTTATGGCTTCAACTGGATCAGAATATTTTCAAATCTTCTTCACGCGGAGTAGCCACTAACACCTATCCGGGAGATTATTTCGGAGTGCTCGATAAAGAAAATGGAGGCTATCAACTCAAAGATGTTTCAGTAACCTACCATGGAAAAAATTATAAAACGCAACCCGTAATATCCGATACAAGAATGCAGATCAGGTTGAACACAGCACTTCATTCAAAAGGTGATAGTGTGTCAATAAAAATCTCTTACCGGTTTAATATTCCCGCAGATGGTGCAGGCCGTTTTGGAAGGCAGTACACAAAGAATGGTGTCATTTATCAAATAGCACAATGGTATCCCCGAATGTGTGTGTATGATGATGTGCAAGGCTGGAATACCGATCCGTATTTGGGTGGCGGTGAATTTTATTGTGATTATGGTGATTTTGATTATTACGTTACAGCCCCCGCTGAAATGAATGTGTATGGCTCCGGTGATTTGCAAAATGCAAAAGAGGTGTTGAATCCGGAACAAATAAAAAGACTGGCGAAAGCATCGGTAAGTGATAAAACAGTACCTATCATCAGTGCAGAAGAAGCGATGAAACCCCCTATGCGACCGAATTCCAAAGAAAACCTCACCTGGCATTTTAAAATGAAAAATACAAGAGACGTTGCTTTTTCAGCAGGCAAAGGGATGATATGGGATGCGGCAAAAATTAATTTACCATCAGGTAGAAAAGCATTGGCTATGTCATGCTATCCTGTAGAAAGCGTTGGTGATTCTGCCTGGTCACGCTCCACAGAATATTTAAAAGCGAGCATTGAAATTTATTCCAAAAACTTTTTTGAATACCCATGGAATAACGCGATAAGCAGCGCAGGCAATACCTCCGGTATGGAGTATCCGGGCATCATCTTTAATGTTTACACTTTGAAAACTGCACGGTTATGGTTTTTGGTGGCGCATGAAATTGGACACAATTGGTATCCCATGATTGTGGGTAGCAATGAAAGGAAATACATGTGGCAGGATGAAGGTTTTAACACTTATATCAATTACATAGCCACCGACATTTTCAATAATGGAGAATACAAAAAAGATCCGGCCATTTTAAATACCAACTTTTTTGCATCGATGGACTATGAAGATTTCATGAACCACAAAGACCCGCTCATGGCTATTTCCGATGCGATGGATGAAAAACAACACTACCAATATTATGGCAAAACTGCTTACGGACTTATCATGCTTCGCAATGTAGTCGTAGGGAAAGAAAGGTTTGATTATGCTTTTAGAAAATACACAGAGGCATGGGCTTTCAAGCATCCTACGCCATACGATTTTTTTCATGCCATTAATAACAATGCCGGTGAAGATCTAAACTGGTTTTGGAAGGAATGGTTTTTTACCACGTGGAAATTTGACCAGGAAATCATTTCAGTGAATTATGAAAACAATGATCCGGCAAAAGGTGCTGTGATTACAATCGAGAACAAAGGCAAAATGATTTTACCGGTTATCATAAAAATAATTCAGTCTAACGGCGAGCAACACACGATCCAATTGCCTGTTGAGATATGGCAAAGAAGTGGCACCTGGACTTTTAAATATCCATCAACCAAAAAAATTGACAAAGTGATCCTCGATCCTGAAAAAGTTTTACCCGACATGGACAGAAAAAATAACGAGTGGATTAAGGACTAAGATTTTTCAACAAACCATTTTTTTATATTCATAGAAATTAAAAAAAAGTATTGAGAAATATTGCAATCATTTTCGCCATCCTCAACGTTTTAACTTATTTATCCTTGGTTCTAACTAAAAATTTTCACAGCAGTTTTGGTCAAATATTTTTTGTCCTCACTTTTATTTGCTTTGGTATTTCCGTGGTTACCTTTTTAGCATTCTTTTTGAAATTCTGAAAGCCAGGTAATTAAGTCAACATTA
>JBDSHT010000192.1:0-8252 GCA_039918315.1 Ginsengibacter sp.
TGATAGCTTTCCATTGCCTTTTGCATTACATCATTTAGTTTAGAAGTTGCAATCTTTTGCTGGCGACTATCATACACTTTCAACGCAGTTTCCATTGCCTGAAAGATTCTTAGTTTCTCAGTTGCAGAAACAAATATGATGGGCACATCTGTAAATGGCGCGAATTTCTTTTTCAATTGTTTTTCATAATCGCGTGCGGTATTGGTCTCTTTTTCAATAAGATCCCACTTGTTCACGAGCACCACAATTCCTTTTCCTTTCTTAATTGCTAAAGAAAAAATATTCAAATCCTGAGCAGTGATACCATTCTTAGCATCCAATAATAAAATACACACATCAGATTCATCAACGGCACTGATAGCGCGGATTACAGAATAAAATTCAAGGTCTTCACTCACCTTACTTTTTCGGCGGATGCCGGCAGTATCAATTAGAATAAATTCCTTGTTAAACAAGTTATAAGTAGTATGCACCGCATCACGCGTGGTACCTGCGATGTCACTTACGATAGTGCGCTCCTGCCCTATCAGTGCATTTAGCAAAGATGATTTACCAACATTTGGCTGACCGATAATAGCAAATTTCGGAAGAGTGCTTTGCTCTAATTCTTTATTCTCTTCAGGAATATCCGCTACAATTTCATCTAACAATTCCCCGGTACCCGTGCCGCTTACGGACGAAAGAAAAAATATTTTTTCAAAACCCATACTGTAAAATTCAGCGGCTTCCATTTGTCTCGAATGATTATCCACTTTATTAACCACCAGGTAAACCGGTTTTGGAGTGCGACGCAGTACGTCACTCATTTCTTCATCGAGGCTGGTGATGCCTGAAGTAACATCAACCATAAAAACAATGGCATTGGCTTCTTCCACAGCTATGTGAACTTGTTTGCGAATTTCCTTTTCAAAAACGTCAGAACTATTAGCTACAAACCCGCCAGTGTCTATTACGTTAAAAGATCTCCCAATCCATTCAGCCACTCCATATTGCCTGTCGCGCGTAACTCCGCTAAGGTCATCGACGATGGCTTTTCGTTGTTCCAATAAACGGTTGAAAAAAGTGCTTTTGCCTACATTAGGCCTCCCTGTAATTGCTACGGTATATGACATGGTGATTTTTTAAATAAATACCTGATGTACGATTTTTGCCGTACACCAATTTTTTTGCAAAGAACGTGTTTTTTATCGTAGAGAATTCATGATCTGCATTTACCCTGTAAAGAAATTGGCTATAGCAACTGTAGCTGGATTAATTTTTAACTTTTAAATAATTATATTTGCCTAATGAATTTTAATGAAAAACGAACGGTTCGAATAGCCATTCTGGACCTCTACGATGGTGTTGAAAACCAAGGTATGCGATGCATACGCGAGATTGTAAATCAATATGGAGAATACAATCACCTCAATATTATTTCCACAGAATTTAACGTACGTCAAAAAAATGAATTGCCGGGATTGGATCATGACATATATATTAGTACAGGCGGACCGGGAAGTCCTGTCGAAAGCGAAGGTGAGGAATGGGATAATCTTTATATGAAATGGATTGAAAGGATAGACAAATTCAACCGCCATTTTGCTAACCTTCAGAAGAAACATACATTCTTCATTTGCCACTCTTTCCAGTTAGCAAGCAGGCATTACAGATTGGGAAAATTAACCAAAAGAAAATCGACTTCGTTTGGAGTTTTCCCGATTCATCTTTTAGAGAATGGAAAGGAAGAAGCTGTTTTTGATGGAATGTCAAATCCCTTTTATGCAGTTGATAGCCGGGATTACCAATTGGTGCAGCCAAATCATAATCGAATTGAAGAATTAGGAGCTGCTATTTTATGTATCGAAAAAGAAAGGTTGCATGTGCCTTACGAAAGAGCAGTGATGGCTTTGCGTTTCGATGATTATAGTATCGGTACACAATTTCATCCGGAGGCTGATCCTTTTGGTATGAGTTTACATTTACAATCAGAAGATAAAAAGAAAACTGTTATTGCAAATCATGGACAGGAAAAATGGGAGTCAATGATTGAACAATTGAATGATCCGGAGAAAATATCCTGGACCTACTCACACATTTTGCCTAATTTTTTAAATGTTGCCGTAAATAATTTGCATGCCGCTAATGTAGCGTAGTATTGGTTTTGATTCTTGTTATCACATTAACGTTTAACTTATGATACCGGAAATCCGCTCAGCATTTAATGCCAGTTTCACAAAAGATATTTACGAGAAATTTTTAAAAGATCTTGACAAGAAGCATCCCGGCAAAATTGATTTCCGCGTAGCGGAAACTCCAATTTTTATTCCGAAAGATTTTACAAAAAAAATCATTGATGCCTGTGAATCGATAGTAGATATTATCGTGGAACCGAATTTTAAAAAATTAACCGACAGGGCCATTCCAAAAACTGAAAACGTACCAGGTGAAAATGATTACCCTGATTTTATCGCGTTTGACTTTGGAATTTGTGAAAATGCTGATGGCGAATTAGAGCCTCAATTAATAGAGATGCAGGGATTCCCAACATTGTTCGGTTTTCAGATTTATTATCCGCAGGTACTAGAAAGAAATTTTAAAATCCCTGAAAAATTTTCACCTTACCTGAGCGGATACAATGAAGAGACTTACACACAATTACTAAAGGATATAATTCTGGGAGGTTACGAACCGGAGAATGTAATACTACTGGAAATAAAACCACACGAGCAAAAAACACGAATCGACTTTTATTGCACACAGGATTATTTACACATTCCAATTGTTTGTCTCACAGAATTGGAACAGGATGGGCGGAAACTTTTTTACCAAAAGGATGGAAAAAGAATAGAGGTAAAGAGAATTTATAATCGCATCATTTTTGATGAGCTCACTAACCTGAAACAAGGCCTGGGCGATGTCGTGGACATCACGCAACCATTCGATGTAGAATGGGCGCCGCATCCCAATTGGTTTTATCGCGTCAGCAAATTCACGCTGCCTTTTATTCATCATCCTTATGTGCCGAAAACTTTTTTCCTAAATGAGATAAAACAGGTTCCGGCAGATTTAGAGAACTATGTTTTAAAGCCTTTGTTTTCATTTGCCGGACAAGGCGTAATCATTGATGTGGTAAAAGAAGACATCGAAAAAATAACTGATCCTGAAAATTGGATATTGCAGAAAAAAGTGAAGTATGCCGATGTAATTAAAACTCCTGATATGCCTGCAAAAGCCGAAATAAGGATTTTTTATTTTTGGAAAAAAGGTGAATCAAGACCAGTCGCAGTCAACAATCTGGCTCGGCTTAGCAAAGGAAAAATGATTGGAGTAAGATATAATATGGATAAAGAATGGGTTGGAGGAAGTGTGGCCTATTTTGAAAAATAAAATATTCATCTCCCAAAGACTAACTTGAGTAAATTAATTATCTTTATTTTTTTAGAAAAAAATTACAGCTAATTTTAATTATTGCCTACCCAAAATAAATATACAGAAGAAGAACTGGTTTCATTACTGCAGAGTAAGGACGAATCAGCATTTTCCTATTTGTATGACCATTATGCAGGTGCCCTAAATGGAGTTATTTATAAAATAATTGGAGAGTCAGAAATGTCAGAAGATATTCTCCAGGAGGCATTTGTGAAAATATGGAACAAGATTTCAACTTACGATAGTACAAAAGGACGGCTATTTACCTGGATGCTAAATATTACCCGCAACCTCACAATAGATCATACGCGGAGTAAGAGTTTTAAAAAACAATCTAAAATCTTAAATGTAGAAAATTCCGTAGATAGTGTCAGCGATATGGATAACCAAAACGTTGCGGCCAGTTTTGATGGAATTGGATTAAGAAAAAAGGTAGGTTTGCTTAAAAGCGATCAAAAACAGATTATAGACCTTGCCTATTTTGAAGGATTTACACAAGATGAGATATCAAAAAAATTATTGATACCCTTAGGTACCGTGAAGACGCGAATGCGAAGTGCTATAATGTCGTTAAGAAAAGTTTTAAATTAAATTGAACAAAGAAGAAATCATATCATCCGGTTTACTTGAGCTTTACGCTCTCGGAATTGCTTCTGCCGAAGAAAGCAAAACGGTAGAGGAATGTCTCAGCCAGTATCCGGAGTTAAAGGATGAATTGAGTGATATTGAAAGTTCTTTGAAAGATTATGCGCAGGCAAATGCGGTGCAACCTTCTGCTCAATTAAAGCAAAAGATTTTAGGTAGTATTGATATTAATAAAGAATCTACCGTTCAGAGAATAGAGGAAGAAGCAATTTCAAAACCTGTTGAAAAAACATATCGCATTCCGGCATTTTACAAAATGTTAGCAGCGGCTTCTGTTGTGTTATTAATCGGAAGTATCATTGTGGCAATTTCATTTTATAATAAATATAATTCTGCGCAGGGTGACTTGCAAATCGCTCAGCAAAAATTAGAACAGCAGGATAAATTTAACCAGGCAATGACATCAGACATAAATGTGATGACTGATAAAAATGCCCGGAATGTGGTTTTAAATGGTACCGCAATGGCACCCGAGGCACTGGCAAAAATTTTCTGGATGAAAAATACCGGACAAGTTTATATTGAGCCATCCAATTTGCCACAAGTACCTGAAGGCAAGCAATACCAGCTTTGGGCTATTGTTAATGGAAAGCCGGTAGATGCAGGAATGATCACTACAGAAAAAGGTATTTACCATATTCAAAAAATGAAATCTTTCGGCAAGGTTGATGCGTTCGCCATCACTCTTGAAAAGAAAGGCGGAAGCCCAACTCCTACCCTCGATCAGATGATCGTTCACGCCGCGATGTAATATAATTTCACAGCGCATTATTCTTCTCTTTTATAGTTTTCTATTGCTTTTTTTTATTAAAAAAATAGGAATAGGATAGGCAAAAATTATCTACAACAGCAGTTTTGCAACCTTAGTAGTCCCTCTATGGGTGCCCCGATCTTTCGCTAAAACCAACTTTGAAAACACTGGCTTCAATTCGTGCAATTCGTGCTTATAATTCGTGTTTAAAAAATGTAGTTGTATAGAAGAAAATCAAAAAATAAAATAGAGCTACCCTATTTAAATTTATGAGCCATTACTAAGGGTTCATTCGTCCGATTACTTGTCGTACTATTCCCGTATAACACTCATCCCTACGTGATTTTTTTGTTCTTCCTAATCTCGAAATAAAATGTCTGTAATTCAATACACGAGCACAATTGACATATTCTTTCAACAAGTATTCTCCATCAGTTTAAAAATAAAAAATCACTTTATTTTTCAAAATTCAAAACCTACTTCTTTGTAAATGCGTACATGATGGAAATAAAAATCAATTAACCAAAAACATTTACAAAATGAAAAATTTTAAAATTTTAGTCGCTCTATTTACCTGTGCATTTATATCTACTAACACGATGGCACAAACGAAAATAGTGGGAGGTGCCGCAATGTATCCTACCAAGAATATTGTAGAAAATGCTGTCAATTCTAAAGACCACACCACGCTGGTTGCAGCGGTAAAAGCAGCAGGGCTTGTTGAGACTTTACAAAGTGCAGGACCGTTTACCGTCTTTGCTCCTGTCAATAAAGCATTTGATGCATTGCCTGAAGGAACTGTGTCTATGTTGTTGCAACCAGAAAACAAAAGCCAGTTAGTTAAAGTGTTAACCTATCATGTAGTTCCAGGAAAATTAAGTGCAATGGACCTAATGAAAATGGTAAAAGACAATAATGGAAAAGCAACTTTAAAAACAGTGGAAGGCCAGGAAATTTATGTAACCATGAAGGGAAAAAATGTCATGATTACTGATGGCAACGGAGGAATCGCACACATTACAATTGCTGATGTAAACCAAAGCAATGGTGTCATTCATGTAATTGACAAAGTGTTGCTACCAAAATAATAACACCCTACCAGTTTCGTTGAATCAGTTAAATGTGTCGGTGTTTACCGGCACATTTTTTTTACGATTGAATCAGCTATTTTTGCGAACTATTGACTTGTTTAATTTTCCTGAATGTATAATAATCAAAAAGTTATCGTTGTGTTGCCCGCTTACAATGCGGCGCTCACTTTGGAGAAAACCATCGCTGAAATTCCCAGAGATATTGTGGATGAAATTGTTTTAGTTGATGATAATAGTACCGATAATTCTATCGAAGTTGCCCAAAGAATTGGTATTAAACATATTATTCACCATACAAAAAACAAGGGCTATGGTGGCAATCAAAAAAGTTGTTATAAAAAAGCTTTAGAACTAAATGGTGACATCATCATCATGCTGCATCCAGATTATCAATACACCCCAAAGTTAATAGTGGCAATGGTTTCTATTATTGGTAACGGTTTATATAAAGTAGTTTTCGGCAGTCGAATTTTGGGTAAAGGCGCTTTAAAAGGAGGTATGCCTATCTATAAATATATTTCAAACCGCTTCCTTACTTTTTTCCAGAATACTTTGATGAATCAAAAACTTTCTGAATACCACACCGGTTACAGAGCGTTTCACAGAGAGGTGTTTGAGACGATCGACATTGAACGCAATTCAGATGACTTTATTTTCGATAATGAAATCATTGCGCAAATCTTTTATAATAAATTTGAAATAGCAGAAGTCACCTGCCCTACCAAATATTTTGAAGAAGCATCCTCTATCAATTTACAAAGAAGTATAAAATATGGTTTGGGAGTATTAAAAGTTTCTCTGCTTTATTTTCTTACGAAAACTAAAATTTATAAATGGAAATTGCTAACCCGGTAGAATTAAAAAGAAAAAATTTTATTTACCTGGCTGTTCTTATTTTATCAGGTATCATTTTTTTTATTCCATTTTTAGGCGAAGCCCATTTGTTTGATTGGGATGAAATAAATTTTGCAGAGTCCGCGCGTGAGATGATTGTCACCGGAAATTATCACACGGTGCAAATCAACTTTCAACCTTTTGCAGAAAAACCTCCATTATTTTTTTGGCTCCAAGCCTCTTCAATGAAAATGTTTGGCATCAATGAATTTGCCGCGCGTTTTCCAAATGCATTATTCGGAATTATAACGCTCTGCACCTTCTTTTTCATTGGTAAAAAATACAAATCATCACGGTTTGGATTTATCTGGGCACTCAGTTATCTCGGTACATTTCTACCGCATGTTTATTTTAAATCTGCCATTATAGATCCCGTTTTCAACTACTTTATTTTCATGGGAATTTATTTCATGTTTAAAGATGTTTCGGGGCAGGTTCTTAAAAATAAATTTGTGTATCCGTCTCTGGCAGGACTTTTCATTGGCCTGGGCACGCTCACCAAAGGGCCAGTGGCACTTCTGGTTTTCCTTTTGTGCTTCCTTGTGTATTTTAGTATTACACGTTTTAAAAATTTTCCGGGTATTAAAAAAATAGCGTGTTTCACTGTTTTTTTTACAGCGGTTTGTCTATTGTGGTTCGGCCCGGAAATTTGGAATAATGGTTTATGGTTTTTGAAAGAATTTATTGAAGTACAGGCTCAACTTTTTCTCACTCCTGTTGCCAGCCATGGAGAACCATTTTATTATCATTTCGTTGTTGTATTTATTGGGTGTTTTCCAATTTCTATAATTGCACTACCAATTCTTTTTGGAAAAAACACGAATGGCAAAAATGATTATGGGCGGCTGATGAAAATATTATTTTGGACGGTGATGATTCTGTTCAGCCTTGCAACCACCAAAATAGTTCATTACTCTTCGCTTACCTACATGCCGTTAGCATTTCTTGCAACAGTTTACCTGGAAAAACTTTTGGACAGGAATGAAAAAATGAAAAAATCATTATTAATTGTGGTAGGGATTATGGGTTTCGTCTTTTCATTTCTTCTCGCAGCATTGCCATACATTGCCAGCCATCCTGAATTAATACTACCCTATTTAAAAGATCCTTATGCTGCAGCAAGTTTGAATGTAAACGTTTTCTGGACTGGCTTTGAGAGCATGATTGGTATTTTATATTTTATCGCAGTATTGCTTGCAGTTTGGTTTTTCTCCAGGAAAAAGAATGTAAGGGCTATCCTGTTTTTATTTTATTCAACTGCCATTTGCCTGTTCTTTTATTTATGGACTGTAGTGCCTAAGATCGAACAATATTCACAGGGACCGGCGATACAATTTTACCAAAGTTTGCAGGGACAAGATGCGTATGTGTGGCCAATTGGCTTCAGGAGCTATGCGCAATATTTCTATTTAAATAAACCTGCCTCCCCGGTTTATGGAGAGGCAGATGAAGAGTTTTTA
>JBDSHT010000193.1:0-3802 GCA_039918315.1 Ginsengibacter sp.
TTTGTCTGCGACAGACCATGTAAGCCAACTCAAATTATTTTTTTCTGACCAAAGAATCCATTGGTTCCATTCCTCAACATCTATTTTTCCATCGCCCGTGGCCTCCATACCTGCCGATTCTGAAATAAATAATGGAAGTCCTTTTTGCAACGCATAATCGGCACTGTCGCGTAAATCTTTTTTGTGCGTGGCGGCGTAATAATGCAAGGTGTACATTAGATTTTGATATCCCTGTATCGGATTGTCTGCTGCTATATGCACGTCCTGGTCCCAATGCGGACTACCTACCAATATAATGTTATCAGGATCTTCAGCTCTGATGGCTTTGATTACATCAATAGAATATTCTTTCACTTTCTTCCATGAATCACGGATGGGCTCATTGAATATTTCATAAATAATATTTGGATATTTTCCATACTTTTTTGCCATAGCAGTAAAGAAAATAATGGCTTCTTCTTTTTTTATATGATGGCTGTGCCAGTCAATGATTACATAGATACCTTCTTTGATTGCAGCATCGACCACGGCCTCAATCATAGCCTGCGATTCTGATGGTTTATCAAGGTATCCGCCTCGCGGCTCCACGCCCATTGCAGCTCTTACTATATCACATTTAAAATCGGTAGCGAGCCATTGCACGGCTCCGGCATTGTAAAATCGCGGCCACCAATTGTGCCATCCAAAGCTCATTCCGCGAAGCGTAACTATATTGCCCTTTTCATCTTTTAAAAGAGTTTTATCTACATGCAAATGGCCAAGTTTTTTTACGGGTTGTGAATGTGAAGTAATTGCCATGGCTGAAAAAAATAGAATGGATAATAATAGTTTCAAGGCGAATTTTTATTTAAAAATACACTCTTTTAATTCATAGGTATCGAAGCCTGTTTTATGCAATTACAATCCCTCATTAAATTCCTACTTTTGTCGAAAACCGTTTAACACATGAGCAAAGGACCTGTATCACAATTTATAGAACACCATTACCGCCACTTTAATGCAGCCGCTTTAATGGATGCAGCTAAAGGATATGTTACTCATCTCGATGAAGGAGGAAAAATGCTTATCTCTCTCGGAGGTGCCATGAGCACAGCCGAATTAGGAATTTCTCTTGCTGAAATGATTCGTCAGGATAAGGTCGCTATCATTAGTTGCACGGGTGCTAACCTCGAAGAAGATATTATGAATTTGGTGGCGCACAGCCATTACAAAAGAGTTCCGAATTATCGTGATCTTAGTCCGCAGGACGAATGGGATTTATTAGAGAATCATTACAACCGCGTAACGGATACTTGCATTCCCGAAGAAGAAGCTTTCAGGAGATTGCAACAACATATTTACAAAATTTGGAAGGATGCAGAGGCAGCAGGAGAAAGATATTTGCCACATGAGTATATGTATAAAATGTTGCTGAGTGGTGTGCTGGAGCAGTATTACGAAATAGATCCAAAGAACAGTTGGATGCTTGCTGCTGCGGAAAAGAATATTCAAATTATTGTGCCGGGTTGGGAAGACAGCACCATGGGAAATATTTTTGCTTCTTATGTAATAAAAGGGGAATTAAAAGCAAGTACGGTAAAAAGTGGAATAGAATACATGGTGAAATTAACGGAGTGGTACCGTGAAAATTCCGGTGGAAAAGGAGTTGGGTTTTTCCAGATCGGCGGAGGTATTTCCGGTGATTTTCCAATTTGCGTGGTGCCGATGATGTACCAGGATCTTGAATGGACTGATGTTCCTTTCTGGAGTTATTTCTGCCAGATTTCTGATTCTACCACATCGTATGGATCGTACTCCGGCGCTGTCCCTAATGAAAAAATTACCTGGGGCAAATTAGATATCAACACACCAAAATTTATTGTAGAAAGCGATGCAACAATCGTTGCTCCTTTAATTTTTGCCTGGATTTTAGGATGGTAAATTTCATTTGGCAACTCCGGTTTATTAAAGACTCAGCAGTTTTAATCGTTGTTTTTCTTTAGAATATTTCTTCTAACGAAAGAAATAATAATTTTTTAACCATTGCATAATAGTATAGGTTACTATTTAGTTTAATTTAGTTTCATGTTCGCAAAGAAAAATTTTTCACCACAACAGGCAGCACTCGTTTCATCTCTGCCCGTCGCCATATTAGCAAGCCTTGCAGTGTACGCCTATAGCGAACTCTGGCTTCCATCACTAATTTTTTTCCTCCTTTTATGGTTGGTTGCCTACCTGATTATATTTTATACAGTGAAGCGATTTGTTTACCGGAAAATAAAATTAATTTATAAACTCATTTACCAAACCAAAGCCAGTAAGAGAGAAGAGTTTTATTTTAAAAATATTCTTCCTCAAAATACAATTGAAGAGGTGAATGAAGATGTGGAGCAGTGGGCAGTGCAGCACAAAGCGGAATTGGAAACCTTGCGGGAAAATGAAATCTACCGGAAAGAATTTTTGCTAAATCTTTCGCATGAATTGAAGACTCCCATTTTTGCTATACAAGGATATGTGGACACATTGATAAATGGGGCTCTTGAGAATGATGACGTGAATAGAAAATTTTTATCGAATGCCTCCAGGAATGTTGACCGGCTGGTGAATCTTTTGGAGGATCTTGATGAGATCACGAAATTAGAAAGCGGGGGAATCAAATTGGTTACTTCCAATTTTGTGATACAGGATTTGATAAAAGAAGTATTTGAATCATTGTCGATAAAAGCAGATGAACATAAAATAAAATGTTTTATCAAAGACGGTTGCGAAGATCCTCTGTTAGTAAGTGCGGATAAAGAAAAAATAAGAATGGTGATCATCAACCTTGTTGATAACGCGATAAAATATGGCAAACAAAATGGTACCATTGAGGGTAGCGCTTATAAGATAGATGGCAAAAAAATATTGATAGAAATAAGCGATGACGGTTACGGAATTACTGACGAACATCTACCCCGTATTTTTGAAAGATTTTACCGGACTGATTTGGCACGCGCCCGAAAACAAGGAGGTAGCGGATTGGGTTTATCCATTGTGAAACACATCATTGAAGCACACGGTGACACCATTCATGTAAGAAGCAAAATCGATGTAGGAACTACATTTGGTTTTATGCTGCCGGCGGCTAAATAAATATTTAGAATTTGGTAGAGAGCCTGAATAGTTTCCGTAAGAATAGGCGTTAGAGGAGAATTTACAATAGCAGATTTTATAAGCAAACCTTAGAAGAAATCCACTTACTCATACATTTACCTTATTCTGAATTATCCAAAAAATAAGGTAATAAGGTAGTATTTATTTACTCTTTGATTTTCTACTAAGGTTACGGAACTTCTAGTGAGTTTATTTTTTTGCCGGTCGCACTCCCACTAAAAATATTTATTGTTTTTTTGAAATAATTTCCCTGACCATTTTCTGAAAAGCATTTCTACAATTATTGCAGAGAGGACTCCAATAACAGAACCTGCCAATACATCTACCATAAAATGCTGACCCAAATAAATGCGGCTGTAACCAACCATCGCGGCAATCAATAAAAACGATATCGAATAATTTTTATTCTTTACAGCAAATCCTAAAATCGCTGCCAGTGCAAATGCAGATGTAGTGTGCCCTGAAGGAAAAGAATTCAATGTATGAAGCGTTACGCCTTCTACAAAATTATGATAGTCCATACCTTCTAATAATTTTCCGGGGCGGGCTGAATTATAAAAGTACTTGATGATCTGCACGAAAATCCCTGACAGCGCATAGCTCAGAACTATCATAAGAGACAAAGGCCTTTTTTTAAGAAAAAACAAAAGCACTGCTAATGCTATTATAA
>JBDSHT010000194.1:0-7960 GCA_039918315.1 Ginsengibacter sp.
AATAATTTTAAATGAAAAATGGTTTGACGTATCAGCGTTAGTAAAAGATTATGATGAAACCTTTTTCGAAAACGACGGACTCAATCAATTGAAAAAATGGTTGGCAGGTAATCCTGAAATGCCTGAAGTAGCAATGGATACAAGGCTTGGCTCTGTTGTAGCCCGGCCCTCAAAAATAATTTGCATTGGTTTGAATTTTATAGATCATGCAAGAGAAACCAATGCGCCTATTCCTGAAGAGCCCATTATTTTCTTCAAATCTACTTCAGCCCTTTGTGGTCCTAATGATGATTTGGTGATTCCGAAAAATAGCACAAAAACTGATTGGGAAGTAGAGCTTGCGTTTGTTGTAGGAAAGAAAGCAAGTTATGTGGACGAAGCCAATGCAATGGATTATGTTGCTGGTTTTTGCCTGCATAATGATTATAGTGAAAGAGCATTTCAAATAGAACGCGGCGGACAATGGGTGAAAGGAAAAAGCTGTGATACCTTTGCCCCGCTTGGCCCCTGGCTGGCTACAACAGATGAAATTGCTGACGTTGATAATTTAAATATGTGGCTAACGGTTAACGGTAAACGATTTCAAAATAGTAATACTTCTAACCTGATTTTTAAAATTCCTTTCATCGTTCATTACCTTAGTCAATTTATGACGTTGCTGCCCGGAGACGTGGTAAGCACAGGAACACCGAACGGAGTAGGTCTTGGAATAAAACCTGTTCCGATTTATGTGCAGCCCGGAGATGTAATTGAATTGGGTATTGATGGTTTAGGAACCAGCAAACAAACTGCAAAAGCTTTTAAATAAATATTTATGAAAAAATATTGTCTTGCCCTCGACCTTAAAGACGATGATGCTTTGATTGCAGAGTATGAAAAAATGCATCGTGCAGTTTGGCCGGAAATTATTGCCAGTATCAAAAATGCGGATGTTGATAATTTGGAAATTTATCGGACTGGCAATAGACTTTTTTTGATTTTAGAAGTAACTGATGATTTTAGTTTTGAGAAGAAAGCAGCCATGGATGCCGCTAATGAAAAAGTGCAGGAGTGGGAAACGTTGATGTGGAATTATCAACAGGCATTGCCTAAATCTAAGCCCGGTGAGAAATGGGTTCTGATGGATAAAATATTTACTCTGTAGCAAACTGATTTTTATTTAATGCAAGAATAAATTTTCAAATCGACTTTTATAATTTTAAAAAATGGATTTACAACTCAAAGAAAAAGTAATCATCGTGACCGGCGGAGCCAAGGGGATTGGAGAAGGGATAGTGCGGGTATTGGCAAACGAAGGAGCCATACCGGTTATCATTGGCCGCAGTGAATCTGATAATATGAAAGTGGTTAATGCATTAAAAGATGAAGGGAAAAAATGCTTTCATGAGGTAGCAGAATTAACGATTCCGGATCAATGTGAAAGAGCTGTAAAAGCCATTGCAGAAAAATTTGGAAAGATAGATGGACTGGTAAATAACGCCGGCGTAAACGATGGTGTAGGTTTGGAAAGTGGAGACTATGAAAAGTTTATGGCGTCGTTGCACAAGAACCTGGTGCATTATTATTTAATGGCACATCATGCTTTGCCATGGCTTAAGAAAAGCAAAGGGCCTATTGTAAATATTGGCTCAAAGACGGCTGAAACGGGACAGGGAAATACCTCGGCGTATGCTGCATCTAATGGTGGACGCAATGCTTTGACTCGCGAATGGGCGGTTGAATTACTGCCTTTTAGCATTCGTGTGAATGCAGTAATTGTTGCAGAAAGTTTTACGCCTTTGTATGCAAGATGGATTCAAACTTTAGATAATCCGGAACAAAAGCTGAAGGAAATCACCAGCAAAATTCCATTTGAAAACAGGATGACTACAACAGAAGAAATTGCCAATACAGTTGCTTTTCTTTTATCTGAAAAATCTTCTCACACCACGGGTCAATTGATTCATGTGGATGGTGGTTATGTACATTTGGATAGGTCGTTATAAGGAATAGTATTCGCCAGTATTTTATTACAATATTGATACTGATCTTTTGTTTCTTTTTCTGTAATAAATTATTGAAAAGGCGAGAGCTAAAATTGCAACGGTAATAAATAGGTACCACCATTTTGTTGATGCTGGTTCAAACACAAGCGGCGATGTATCTCCCATGATAACAAGGCCTGCCCAGTATTGTGGTGCTAACTGTCGGCCCTGGTGGGTTCTTAAATATTCTAGTTTTGCTTTTCTCAAAGCCTCGTCTTTGCTAAGGCCATCTTGTAAAAATTTATAAAAATGATCGGTGATTATTATGCTCGTTTGCTCGTCAATTTTCCACAACCCGGTTAATATACTTTCGCTGCCTGCATAATTAAATGCATGTGCCATCGATATCATTCCTTCACCGTCCTGGTAGCCGGGACTTCCTGTTTCGCAAGCCGTAAGGACAGCAAGGTGTGAGGCAAGATTACAATTGTAAATATCAAAAAGATAGATGGAATTATCGGTCGTGGTTTTAATAAGATCTTTTGCGAAAATCAATCTTGAAAATTCTGGAAAACTATTATTTGATTCGGCATGGGTGCCGATATAGATCACGCTGTGATTGCCAGCCTGCTCTTTGAAAGCCGCAGGAGTAGATTGATTATTAGAAAATAATTTTCCCCCAAGGGTCTCCTTAATTTTTTCCGCTAGAATTGCAGTAAAAGGCAAGGGCAAAAGTTTGAGATAACTGTTGTCTAAATGCAATGAATCATTTTTTGCTTTGGCACTGTATTCTTCTTTTTGGCGATCGGTAAAGCCTGGCGTGAAAGCGATAAAGTTACCTTTCATCTGTTCCTCTTTTTTCTGTGGATTCAAGGCCAGTAAACTGTAATGATAGGAGATAGCATATTTATTAAGCAGGCAATTTTTGGCCAGACCCGCATAATCATTTACCGGCACGGGAGTCAACATTTCAAAACTTACATTGTATAAAAGTCCATCCGGAATTATTATGATTCTAGAAGTGGTGATTGTTTTTTCAAGCGGTTGCCATAATTGTTGGTAGAGCCTAAAACTGATTTCGGTAATTTGTTTTGGGGATGTTCTTGAATCATTCAGGGTAATGATGTTATCAGATAATCCTTCATCATGAATTGAAAATAATTCTTGCTTTTCTTTACTTGCCACCAACGCATACAGGCTGTCTGCGGTGAAAAAATATCTAACAACTGACATTCCATTTGGTATGCTTTGGCTTAATTCATGAAGACTCAACTCTTTGTTTGCATACCGCATATTGTAATAATCTGGGTACTTATCTTTCAGCATCTGCTTGTACGCATTCCATTGATTCCACGCGGCTAAATACCTGCTGATTTGCTGACCATCTTTGCTGCGTGATTGTAATGAATTTTTAATGGCATCTTTTAAAAAAGCCTCCTGCTCAATCACTGAGGGAGGTACCCTTGAAAAGCGAATTGCTTTTTGTTTATCCATCCTCGCACGAATCCGCGCATAAGTTCCTGATTCCTGCAATCCTATAATTTTATCAACATAAATATTATTTCCGGTGAGATGGTAAAGTTCGAGATTGAGTTGTTTTATAAAATCAAGTAAATCTTTATTATCTGCAATCAGAGTATTAATATCTTTCTCATTCGCAAAAATGGTTTTTCTTCGATCCAGTGTCGATTTTGCTTCGTACAAATTATTTAAAATACATAGGATAGACAGTGTATCCCTCACTGTTAGTAATTCATAATCCGCTTTTGATTTTAAGAAAATAAGCCACGGCTTTTCTGTTTCTATTTTAATGGAATCTAGTAGTTCCGTTCTGTCTGCTGCTATTGAACTGATAATTTTTATTCCACGCTCAGCAGCATCTGCTGCTGCTTTATAATTCTTCAATTGAATATTTATGACGGCAAGATTCTTCAACTGTTGCGCCACTTGCAGTGAATTTTCTCCCTGTACTTTTCTCACATAATCGAGTCCTTTGTTGATGATATTGATGGCTAACGCAGGATTTTTATCTTCAGCATAAAACTGCGACATCTGGTACAGGTAACTTAAATAAAGATCGTCGTATTGACCGCCATAAACCTTTTCGTAAATTCTGTTGGCTTCCTGGTAATCAAAGGCAGCTTCGGTTTTATTGTTGAGTGCCTTATTAGCAATAGCGAGTTGTGAATATACTTCTGCAATCCAGGAATTATCAACATCTCCATTGTCTTTCATTCTTTTCAAAGCATCCTCCAGGAATAATTTTGCCTTACTAAAATTGCGTTGATTGTTATAAATCGTTCCTAAAAATGACAGTGATTTAAAAGTTTCCGGACTTTTATTTCCAAAGTTAGCGAGCTTTTGTTGGTACGAATAATAAAGCAAATCGTGCGCACGGGAAAGATCTCCCAACTCAATATAAACCTTTGCCAAATTATCAATTGCCTGAAACTGGCCAATCCTTGCCTGCTCTTTTTTAGCATTTGGTTCAGGGGAATCAATAAATTTTTTATTATTAGCAATTACATTTTCACTCATGGCAATTGCCTGCTTCGCTTTGCCCAGGATAGTATAACAACCTGCAATATTATTTTGCACCAGGGCTACTCTGAAATAGCGATTAACAGGCGTACTGTCCATTGTGTTAAGCACATCAATAGCCTTAGTAAAAAAGTAAACGGCACTGTCCAGTTTGGAACTGTAAAACATTACAATCCCCAATGAATTATTTGCGAAGTACCATTTTTGTTTGTCTGCTTTAGAGTTTGATTTTAGATATTCAACAGACTTTAAATAGTGTGTGGAAGAGATCGCGTACTTTCCCATTCGCATTGAAAAATTACCAAGATTTGCCTGAATAACGGAGAGCTTGTCGGGTATCAAATTTTGTTTTGTTGAAAAATATTTGTCTATCTCTGTTGCTAATTGATAAGCCAATTCATTATTCCCCAACATACTAAAAAAGAATGCGACTTCCAGGTAATCATCTACTAAAGAAGGGTGATATGGAAAAACTTCTTTTGCTTTTTTTAAGACTCCGAATAGTTCAGTTTTTGCAACGGCGTCACCTTTTAATTTTGAGGCTGCATTGCCGAGGTAACTCAGGTAATGTTGAATAGTATCGGCATCGCCCGACATAAAAAAATTGGAAATACGCTCCTTTGAAATAGTGTAAACACCTGTATAGTTTTCCTTTCCGACCATTTGATCCAGATCAGGAATGTTATCACTGTTTTGTGAAAAACATGGTTTAGTTGAGAAAGCTATACATAAAAAAACAAGAATAAAATATTTCATTAGTCTTTTGTTTGGTCACCAATTTGGCCTTGTTTGCGTGATTAGTTTCGACAGTTTTTTGGAGCGACATTTTTTCATTTTTTTTTTGTGACTCGTGGTTTTGGCAAATTACTTAAATTTTTGAAGCCGAAAATTAAATATAACTAAATCCAATCTATTCTGCATTGGTAAAGAGTTCCACGTCAAGGAATATAAAAGTTGGATAATATTTTTGAGTGTAGGCAAAGAAGTTTAATCACAAAATTTTATGCTTTGTAATATCTTTAAATCGAAATGGTTTCTGAATGTCATCAATATTTTTGATTGAATGATGTCGGTAATTTTTGGCAAACCAACAGCGGAATCAGATCATTTTTTTATTCAGGTTTTTTCCACTCTCTTATTTTGGTAAAAGGTAATTTCAAAAGCTTTCTGGTTGTCAATTCTTTTTCATCCGGATAACAAGGAACTCCTGTTCTAATTTTATCCTGGGGTACATTTAGTTTTATGGTTCTGTGCAACCTATCCCAAAAAGGAAATATAATTGAAAAATTACTGTCGGTCTCTCTTTTTTTCATACTATGATGAATACCATGCATCCTTGGAGTTACAAAAATGGTGTTCAATACTTTTTCAAAGCGAAAAGGAATTTTTATATTACTATGCTGAAACTGATTAGAAGCTTCAAAAGCAATCTCATAAATAAGTACTATCAAAGGAGAAACACCTAATAGAAGAACGGCGGCTCCCCGAAACAAAAATGAGCCTATTAATTCTCCAAAATGAAAGCGGAATGAAGTGGTAATATCCAGGTCAAGATCGGTATGATGTACCAGATGAAACCGCCACATTAAAGGCATCCTATGCAGAATAATGTGCCAGAGATAATTGCTATAATCCAGTAAAAAAAATACTATCGATGCTTTCAACCAGCCCGGTGCAACATATAAATAATTCAAACCGAAATGCCATTGTTCATTTTGGTAGGCCAACCAAACCATCAATGAAATAAACACAAGACGTAACAAAGCAAAAGATGGAAGGGCAACTAAAAAATTAATGATAGCCCTTTTCCAACGGCTTTGTACTCTTTTTCTTAATTGATATTTTGATTCAAAAATAAAGAGGATAACAAAAAGTAGTACCAGAATAGATGTGCCATAAATATCAAAAATGGAACGGATCATTTTTAAGTCTTTTCTTTCACCTTTTTTAAAGTAGAATAAATTCCATAACCAACCAATATTGCTATAAAGATATACACCCATACAGGAATATTTCTTCCAACAATAATAAGATACAAATAGGCTGAAATAAAAAAGAATCCTGTAAGCAAAGCAGGAAGCACAAAAGGTTTTTTATTCCTTATATTTTTTATGGTTCGATAAAGCGAAAGAAGAAAGAAAGGAATAGCACCCAGATAAATTCCTCCAAAGATGTAAGGGTTTACATTGTATTTCTCTCCGAGGCTTAAAAACCATTCTTTAAATATTTCCCACCATTCCATTAACTGAAAATTTTAAAAGTAGTTTGTAATATTTTTTTAATCGTATTTGTCAAACTTTCTTCTTTATGTTTTGCAATAATTTGTTGATTGATCCGGGAAGCAACAGGATATGGATACACTTTATTAAAGATGGCATTGATAGATAATTTACTAGTATTTACTAAAATTAATTCCTGTATCAATTCTCCCGCGTGAGGTGCTAACATAGTGCCTCCCAATATTTTTTCTTTTTTTAACCATCCACCTTTACTAATATATAAAATCATCTTCGCGTATTGATAACTGTCAACCACTGCACGGTCATCATCTGTAAAATCCTGTTCTAATTTTTTATATGAAATATTCTTTTCTTTTAATTGCTTTTCATTCAGACCAAACGCCGCCAGTTCTGGATCAGTGAAAGTTACCCACGACATGTTATCGTTGTTCAGTTTCTTTTTAAACGGAGAAAATAAATTGTTCAATAAAATGCGCCCATGAAATTCTGCAGCATGTGAGAACATCAGATCTCCTGCTACATCGCCACAAACAAAAATATTTTTATTAGTTGTTTGCAGGTATTTATTTTTTACAATATTATTATCCTTTACTTCTATTCCTGCTTTACTTAATTGTAGTGATTCCAAATCTAATTGTCTGCCGACGCCTACAAAAACTGCATCAAAATGTATCTCTTTTGAACTGCTGTTCTTAAATTTTATAGTTGCTTTATTTGAAGAAATAAAATGATCGACATCGGCATTGAGAATGAATTCGATTCCTTCTTTTTGTAATTGCTTTAAAAGTATCTCAGCCAGTGTTTTATCATCATGTTCCAAAATTTTGCTGCCATGCTGAACCACGGTTACATGGCTTCCCATCCTGTTCATAGCCTGTGCTATTTCTATGCCAATTGGTCCACCGCCGATTACTAATAATTTTTCGGGCAATTCATCAATATGAAAAATACTTTCACTGTCATAATATTTTACATCCTGTACTCCAGGTACTTTTAGTTTCGTTGGTTTGGAACCGGTAGCAATTACAATTTTTTTTCCGGCATATTTTTTATCATTTACTAGTATTTCGTTTTTACCTGAAAAACTTGCATTGCCTAGTGCTACTTCAACTCCCTGTTCTTTTAACCATTGCGCATTTTCGTGCACACGGATTGTTTCCTGTCTTTCATAAACATAATTCATCGCTTTTTTAATATCTATTTTGCCCGATACTT
>JBDSHT010000195.1:0-7594 GCA_039918315.1 Ginsengibacter sp.
GGAGGTAATTCATTATTTGATTACCCTTTGGATTATGGCAATAATTACAATTCGCCTTACGGTGGCCCGGATTATTCACTTACATCAGTATATTCCACCGCCAAGCCGTACAATAATCAAACGGCAGCATATTATACCAGCAACCTGTATGATCCAAACATAAAAACTTTTAACCGGGTGAATCTTGAAAAAGGATTTGATATAAAATTTCTGCATAACCGCTTAGGGCTTTCTGCTACGGCATTCCGATATGTCGATGGACCGAGAATATTGCAAAATCCAATTTCGTCAGCCTCGGGTTACAACTATTATTTTATTAATGCCCTTACTACCAAAAAAACGGGCTATGAATTCTCTTTTTCAGGAATGCCTGTAAAAACAAAAAGTGGTTTTAACTGGAATATTTTGATAAACTGGAGTACTTATAAAGATGTTTATAAAGAATTGCCTCCTGGACAAAGCACTTACAATACTTTCTATAAAGCGGGTGACAGGGTTGATAAGTTCTATTCAAGCGCATTTGCTAAATCGTCTGACGGTAAAATAATTTATGATAAAAAAGGATACCCCCTGAGCAATCCTGTACGACAATTTCTTGGTTATTTAAATGCTGACTATGCATGGAGCATTTATAATAATGTAAGCTATAAAGGTTTATCGCTGGGCTTTCAGTTTGATGGTAGTGTAGGCGGTGTAACTACTGATTACATGCATGTAAAAACAATGCGTGGAGGTCGTAATATCGAGACGGCATCCGGAGCATTGGGTGTTGCAAGAGACCTGGATGATCAACATGCAGGCGACCCTAACTACCCCGGAACTTATATAGGCGATGGTGTCGTAGTTTCCAATGGCACCCCAATCAATTTTGATTCAAAAACAGGTGAGATTACAAACTATAAAGAATTACAATTTTCTCCTAATACCTCTCCAAAGCAAGTGCAGCCATGGGTAAGCAAATATTACAATATTTCCGAAGCGAACCTTATGAGTAAAACTTATGCCAAGCTACGAGAAGTTACTCTAAGCTACAATTTACCAGAAGCCTGGCTAAATAAATCCTTTATTAATAAAGTGAGTTTGTCATTGGTTGCCCGCAATTTATTATACTTCTATAAAGACAAAAGGTTCCGTGATGTTGATTTGGATCAGTATAATTACGCAGGTAGTTCTACCGCATTACAAACGCCTACAACACGCCGTTATGGTTTTAACGTAAACATTGTTTTCTAAACTTGTTAAATCTAAAAAAATGAAACAGAAAAATACGATTTGGCTTTTGCCAGTTTTAGCAGTCATGATAATAACATCATGGTCTTGCGAAAAAAATTTTAATGACCTTAATCAAAATACAAATAAACCCACCGCAGTTCCACCATATCTGTTAGTCACCGGAATATTGAATAAAATGGTTGATTTTCCAACAGGGGATCAGGATCACTGGAATCAATATTTCCTGATTAATTATGATTACTATGGAAATAACCGTTACGATTTTGGCAGTGGCTCCAGCTACTATACAGAGTTAAAAAATGTAACAAAGATGGAAGATCAGGCGAAGGCCATTGGCTTACCGAATGTAAATCCTTATAAAGCGATGGCCAACTTCTTCAAGGCATATTATTTTACAAAAATGAGTCTTGAGATGGGCAATATCCCCATGACGGCTGCTTTGCAGGGGAGCAATAATCTAACGCCAGAATATGATTCCCAGAAGAAAGTATTTCAACAATCTTTTCAATGGTTAGATAGTGCCAATAATGATTTGGGAATTCTTGTTGCGGCAGGAACTAATACGCTTGGTGGTGATATTTACTTCGGGGGCGATTTGCTTAAATGGCAAAAAACAGTAAATGCCTTCAGGTTACGCCTTTTAATAAATTTAAGTAAAAAATCAGGCGATGCAGACTTAAATATTGCTTCGCAGTTTTCGTCAATCATCAATAATCCGGCTAAATACCCTTTGTTCCAAAGCAGTGATGACAACCTTCAATATACTTACAGCCACCCCACCAATGACTATCCTGAAACCCCTGCTAACTTTGGTTTTAATGCACTTCGTGAAAATTGCTCCGGCACTTACATTGGTTTACTCACGTCTTTAAAAGATCCGCGTGTATTCTTAACTGCTGATCCTGCAACGGCCCTGGTTGCTTCCGGAAAAAGTCCCACCGATTTTAGCGCATTTGTTGGTGCCGATCCCGGAGAAGACTTAGGCAAGATGTATGCAAAAACAAACGCCGGACAATATTCGCTGATTAGCCGCTATCGGTATTACAATACCTACACCGGCGAACCCACCGTTATTGTCGGTTATCCTGAACTATGTTTTAATATAGCAGAAGCCATAAATCGCGGATGGATAACTTCCGGCCCAAAGGGAAATGCGGAAACCTACTATAAATTGGGAATGCAGGCATCAATGGCATCCTACAATATTCCTGCTGCCGGAAGCATGCCCGTTTATTTTTTGCGCCCGGGAGCCAGCTTAGGCACCTTTGATACTTATACCGTAAATGTTGATTTCAACAACTATTATAATCAACCTTCGGTGGCGTATATAAACGGAGCAACGGGTTTAACACAAATTCTAAAACAAAAATACCTGGCCTTATTCCGCCATTCAGGGCTTGAGGCTTATTTCCAATTTCGCAGAACCGGAGTTCCTGCATTCACAACAGGAGCCGGAACAGGCAACAGCGGAAGAATTGCTTTGCGGTTTCAGTACCCGTCAAATGAAATTACCACCAACACTGCCAATTATCAAACGGCTTTAAAGAATCAATTTAATAGCAATGACGATATCAATGGTGTTATGTGGTTGCTTCAATAATCTACTGTAAAGAAAATACAAATCGGAATTATCCCGCCATTGTGTATGGCCAAATTTTAAAAAAGAAAAAATTTAGAATGAAAAAATACTTTTATGCATTCCTGCTGTTTTCGTTTATCGGTTCCCGTTATGCTTCTGCACAATTGAAAACTGAAAACCTTGTAATTGTAACTTTAGACGGTATGCGCTGGGAAGAAGTTTTTGGCGGTGCCGATTCTGCGCTACTTAAAAATAAAAATTTCACAAGAGACAGTGCTGGTAGCAGTTCTAAATTTTGGGACGAAAATATAGCTGTTAGAAGGAAAAAACTGTTTCCTTTTTTATGGAGTACAGTCGCAACGAAAGGGCAGTTATACGGCAATCATTGGGTGGGTAATAATGTAAACAATGCCAACAGGTACAAGTTTTCTTACCCTGGCTATAATGAAATTTTTACCGGCTATCCGGATACGTTAGTTAACTCCAATGATAAAATTGCAAATAAAAATATCAATGTTCTTGAGTTTATGAATCAACAAAAGGGCTATAAAGGAAAGGTCGCTGCTTTTTCATCATGGGATGTGTTTCCTTATATTTTAAATAAAGAAAGAAGCGGCATTTATGTAAACAGTGATACAGATTCACTGCCTTATTCAACAGATAAATTTAAATTGATGGCGGATATACAATCCCTTACTACAAGGCCATTGGGCGTACGTCCGGATGTACTCACCTATTTTTCTGCAAAAGAATATATGAAGGAAATGAAACCGAAAGTTTTATATGTAGCCTTCGATGAAACAGATGACTTTGCTCATGGAGGTATGTATGATCAGTACCTGGCAAGTGCTTACGCAGAAGACAGGATGATTGAAGATTTGTGGAACTACATACAAACCACTGAACCCTATAAAAATAAAACTACATTAATTATTACCTGCGACCATGGAAGAGGCGACACTCCCAAAGAAAACTGGCAACATCATGGTGACAAGATTGCCGGCGCGGGCCAAATATGGATTGCTGCCATAGGCCCGGATAGTAAGGCTACCGGCGAAATGAAAAATGAAACCACTTTTTACCAGGCACAATTGGCTGCAACGTTTGCAAAATTGCTGGGCTTTGCTTTCACCGCTAACCATCCGGTTGCCGAGCCAATAGAAAGTATTTATAAATAAAGAAAGATAAAATACTGATTCCAATATTTTTTAACCATTTTAAAAATAATACCCGATGTCCCTCTTTTATCAGGCGGATTAGGGTGAGTTATGAAACAAGAACAAGCCATTAAGATTGCAGATGAAATCATGAGCCTTTATGATAATTATGGCAACGAAGGTTATATTGGCGAACCCGTTTCACAAATAGAACACATGTGCCAATGTGCGCAGTTAGCTGAAAGTGAAAAGTATGATGACGAAGTAGTTCTTGCTGCATTTTTTCATGACATCGGGCATTTATGCGAACATTTAATGGACGTGAATCTTATGGATGGTTTTGGAATTGTTGACCATGAAAAAATTGGCGCGGCCTACCTGAGAGAAAAAGGATTTTCCGCAAGAATATCAAAGCTTATTGAATCGCATGTAGCGGCAAAGCGATACCTCACTTTTAAAAATCCTGCTTACTACGATAATCTTTCTGATGCCAGCAAGAGTACATTAAAATTTCAGGGAGGCCGCATGGATGCAAAGGAAGCAATGGCATTTGAAAAAGAAGAATTGTTTTCATTGTATATCACATTAAGGAGTTGGGATGAAAAAGCTAAAGAAGAAAACGTGCCATTACCCGATCGGCAACGTTACAAGGATTTGATGATTCAACATTTAACTAAACAACAAATACATGAGTATTAAACTGGTAGTTTTTGATATAGCAGGTACCACCGTTTCCGATGATGGAAATATTAATGAAGTATTTAGAACGGCATTTACGAATTCAGGCATTACTAACGTTGAGCCCATAGACGTAGATAATGTAATGGGGTACCGAAAAAAAGAAGCGATAGAAATAATTGTAAAAAAATATCAGCCAGGGTTTGAAAAAGATGAGGAATTTATTAACCTTATTCATCAGGATTTTACGGATCAGATGATATTTTATTATGAAACATGTACAGAGCTTACACCATTGCCATTTGTTGAAAAAGTATTCGAAGAACTGCAAAGAAATAAAATAAAAATAGCACTTAACACAGGGTTCACAAGAGCCATTACTAACCCGATTTTGAAGCGCCTGGGATGGGACAATGCTCAATTTATTGATCGTGTGGTTTGCAGCGATGAAGTTCCGGAAGGAAGGCCCTTTCCTTTTATGATAGAAAAAATAATGAAACAAACAGATATAGCTTTTGCTGACGATGTGGCAAAAGTTGGCGATACAAAAGTTGATATCGAAGAAGGACAAAATGCGGGCTGTGGATTAGTGATCGCCGTGACAACCGGTGCATATACAAAGCAGCAGTTGGTACAATACCAACCCGATTATATAATCGATTCCTTAGAAATACTACCATCATTAATCCTCTGAAATTGAAGCAGCAAAAATTGAATGTTGCCAAAGAAAAACAAAGAGATACCTGGGTAGCTATCTTTGCTTCAATCGTTACTTTTTTAACGTATGCATCCGTATATGCTTTCAGAAAACCCTTTACCGTAGCAAGTTTCAGTGATGCACCCCATATATTCGGGATGGAATATAAAGATGCATTAGTAATAGCCCAGGTATTGGGGTACATGTTTAGTAAGTTTTATGGAATAAAATTTATCGCGGAACTAAAACGCTTCGGCAGAGGCAAATTAATTCTTTTATTAGTAGGCATTTCATGGACGGCATTGTTTCTTTTTGCAATAGTCCCTCCCCCATTTAATATTATATTCTTATTCATCAACGGATTTCCATTGGGCATTATCTGGGGCATCGTTTTCACATTTGTTGAGGGAAGAAAAGCAACCGATTTTATAGGCGCATCATTGGCTGTAAGTTTTATTTTTTCATCAGGATTTGTAAAATCAGTTGCTGAATATTTGAAAATAACTTATCTCGTATCAGATAGTTGGTTGGCTTTCTCGACTGGTCTCATTTTTATCATACCCCTATTATTTTTTGTTTTTCTATTAGAAAAAATCCCGTCCCCTTCCGAAGCGGATATTACACAGAGGGTCGCCCGCCAGCCAATGAGCAAGCCCGAAAGAAAAAACTTCTTCCATGAGTTTAGGTATGGACTTGTAGTGCTTATCGTTCTGTATGTGTTTCTAACTATATTTCGTGACATACGGGATAATTTTGCTGCGGATATATGGAGAGAAATAGGCTTTGGTAATCAACCCTCCGTTTTTACTGCAACCGAAATACCGATCAGTATTATTGTTTTGGTTTTGATTGGCAGCATGATACTGATACGCAATAACCGAAAGGCATTGCTAATTACACACATTATTATTGTTGCAGGCTTTCTATTGGCTGGGATTAGTTCATGGATGTTTATTAATCATCACTTATCACCATTTATGTGGATGACATTGGTAGGCCTGGGACTGTACATGGGCTATATCCCTTTCAACTGCATTTTATTTGAACGGCTGATTGCTGCGTTTAAAAAAGAAGGAAATGTTGGCTTCTTAATGTACACAGCCGACTCATTTGGTTATTTGGGAAGCGTATTAGTCATAATCAGCAAATCCGTTTTCAGCAATAATCTCGCCTGGGCAAGTGTGTATTCCCACGGAGTAATGTATGTATCTGTTATTGGTGTTGCAGGTACCCTCGTGGCTCTGGTTTATTTTAGTAAAAAGTATAAAACGGAGAGAAGCAGAAAAATTGAAACTGGTAATTTAATTTTAAATTCTTTATCGCTCATTAACGATAAAAATCTTGAAACCGAAAAATGAATAAATCCGCAATTGTAATCGGCGCAGGAATTGTTGGACTCGCAACCACCCGTGCGCTTGCTCTTCAAGGATTTAATGTAACCGTTATTGAAAGATCAGGGAAGGCAACAGGTGCTTCAGTTAGAAACTTCGGAATGATATGGCCAATCGGGCAACCGGACGGAAAAATGTATGTACGCGCAATCAGGAGCAGGAATGTTTGGAAAGAGATAGCAGAAGAAACCGGCTTCTGGTATGATGAATGCGGAAGCCTTCATCTTGCCTATCATGAGGATGAGTGGAGAGTATTACAAGAGTTGGAAAATTCATTTATGTCAAATGGGCGTTCCGTTGGTTTAATGAATGCTAAACAAATAAACCAAAAAATAAATGGTGTTAACCCCGTTAATTTAATCGGAGGACTGTTCAGTAAAACAGAAATGATTTTGGACCCAAGAGAAGCGATAGCGGCGCTACCTAAGTATTTATCAGGAAATCATAATGTCAATTTTATATGGAATACAAATGTTACTTCTATTGAAAATAATACGGTAAAATTTGGCGGTAAAACGATGACGGCAGACATAATATGCATTTGCGCCGGGGCAGATTTTGAAACATTATATCCTGAGAAATTTGCTGAATTGGAGCTTACAAAATGCAAATTACAAATGATGCGTTTCATAAATACCGACCAGCAATTTAAAATAGGCACATCACTGTGCGGCGGCTTGTCGCTCATCCATTACGAAAGTTTTAAGGCTGCACCTTCTTTTCCGTTGCTCAAAGAACGATATCAAAATGAGTTAGCTGAATATCTTCGTCTTGGCATTCACGTTATGGTATCGCAAAATGGAAGAGGTGAACTTACCGTGGGTGATTCTCATGAATACGGCTCCACATTTGCACCATT
>JBDSHT010000196.1:0-6436 GCA_039918315.1 Ginsengibacter sp.
GAAAGGATTGCGATTGGATTTTCCACAAATAAAGGAAGTGGCCTCCATTGATAAAGAGGAAGGGCAGATAACAATTGAAAGCCAAACCGGAGATTTAAAAAAAATACAGGAGGAGAATTTCTATTATGCTGAACCTGAATTTTTTACGATGTTTAATTTTAGCTGGCTTGTAGGTGATCCCAAAACATCTTTAAATAACCCGAACAATGCAGTGATAACAGAAGCAACTGCGAAAAAATATTTTGGGCTTGGTCCAGATAACTATCAAGATGCTATTGGCAAAACAATAAAATACGCAAATACGAATCTTTATACCATCACGGGAATATTAAAAAATCCGCCTCCCAATACAGATTTTCCATTAAGTGTTGTGGTGCCTTATTCAGCATTGGAACATACGAAACGAAAAAGCAATCTGGACGATTGGGTGAGCACATTTAGCGGGGCTTACACTTTTGTTGTGCTTCCTAATGAATTATCTGTTTCCCAATTTAATACACAACTAAAAGTATTCGCAAAAAAGCATAAACCTTTAGAATCTGCAGCCGATAGTTACATAGCCCAACCGTTAAAAGAAATACATTACGATGAACGATTTGGAAATTACAATCATCATACATTTAGTCATTCGCTCATAGATGTTTTATTGCTCATTGGAATTTTTCTTATAATTATTGCCTGTGTGAATTTTATAAATCTGGCTACGGCCCAGGCAGTAAACCGTTCTAAAGAAGTGGGTGTGCGGAAAGTGTTGGGCAGCAGCCGAAAACAATTAGCATTTCAATTTCTAGGCGAAACGGGTCTTATAGTTATCTCAGCAATTGTTATAGCAGTTATTCTGGCCAGTGCTATATTACCTTTCTTAAATTCGCTTCTTGAAACACAGATAAACATCAGGATATTAAACAATCTTTCTGTCGCTACATTTTTAATATCTGCGGCAGTTTTGGTCACTTTGCTTGCCGGCATTTATCCTGCTATTATTTTATCAGGCTTCAACCCGATAGCCGCTTTAAAAAGTAAAGTGACCGCTAAAATGGTGGGTGGTATTTCTCTTCGGCGCGGGCTGGTGGTGATGCAATTTGCTATTGCGCAAATTCTTATTATAGGAATGATCATCGTGGTAAGCCAGATGAATTATTTTAAGAATGCCTCACTTGGTTTCAACAAGGATAATATCATTAACGTTCCGATCATTAACGATAGCATTAATCTTACAAAAACAGATTACCTCCGCAATCAATTGCTGAACAATCCTGATATAAAAAATGTAAGTTTCAGCTATGGTAGCCCCTCAGATAACAACAACTGGCAGAGTGATTTTAAATTTGATCATTCCTCAAAAAGCACCAACTTCAATGCGAATCTTAAATGGGCAGACCCTGAATATTTTAAAACCTATGATCTGCAATTTGTTGCAGGACATGCATACAGCAACAGCGATACCGTTCGCGAATTTGTAGTAAATGAAACATTACTTAAAAAATTGGGTATCACTGATCCGCAGAAAGCCATAGGCAAACAAATCAATTTTTGGGATGAAACAGTGGCCAATATTGTTGGCGTTATAAAAGACTTCAATTCTTATTCTTTACGTGATCCAATTTCACCGGTTGTGTTAAGCACCAGGAAACAGGTTTATCGCACCATCAACATAAAAATAAAAGCGGGTTCCGAAAAAGCAGTATTGCCCTATATTAAAAAATTATGGACAGCCACCTATCCGAATAATGTTTACGATTACAAATTTCTTGATGCGAAAATTGAAAGCTTCTACAAACAGGAAGACCAGCTTTCGCAACTCTATAAAATTTTTGCAGGCATAGCTATCTTCATTAGTTGTCTTGGCTTGTTTGGCTTAGTATCTTTCATGGCTGTTCAGCGTACAAAAGAAATGGGCATCCGAAAAGTATTAGGCGCATCGGCACAAAATATTGTGTATTTACTTTCAAAAGAATTTACAATTCTTATTCTTGTTGCATTTGCCATTGCCGCTCCCGTTGCCTGGTATTTAATGAATAGCTGGTTGCAAAAATATACCTATCGAATTCCATTGAGTGCTTCCGTTTTTTTACTGGCCATTGTAAGTTCTATTATAATTGCATGGATCACGGTTGCGCATCAGGCTATAAAAACTGCGAGGGCAAACCCGGTGGATTCTTTGAGGGCTGAGTGAGTTGGGAGTTGTGAGCCATCAGCTATTAAACTCTTCTGATGAACTCAAAATTTAGGATTACAACTCTGAAAATAAGAATAAACGACTCTTTTTAAATCAAGGCTGAAAGCTCATAGCTCAAAGCTAAAAGCTCAAAAACATGTTCAAGAATTATTTCAAAATTGCTTTCAGAAATCTTTGGAGAAATAAAGCATTTTCCGGTATCAACATTTTTGGTTTGGCGATTGGTATGGCAAGTGCCATCCTCATTTTATTATGGATACAAAATGAAATGAGTATGGAGCGCTTTCATAAAAAAGGAGATCGTACTTATGTAATGTTCAACAGAGATAAAGATCCTTCGGGGGAGGCATGGGCTTGGGGAAATACTCCCAAAATTTTAGCACCAACTTTAAAGAAAGATTACCCCGAAGTGGAAGAGGCAGTTCGTTTTAATAATATCACATTTTTAGTTACTGCCGGGGATAAAAAATTAAATACAAGAGGTGCTTTCGTTGATAGCGGCTTTCTCAATGTTTTTTCTTATCCATTATTGAAAGGCAATCCTGCCAAGGTTTTGACGGGGAATTATTCAATTGTGCTAACCGAAAAATTTGCAAAAGCATTATTCGGAAATGAAGATGCTATGGGGAAAATAGTGAGAGTGGATAGCGTGCATAATTGCACGGTAACAGGCATATTGAAAGATCTTCCCAACAATACTCAACTTAATTTTGCGTATCTGCTGCCCTGGAGTTACATGCATAAATTAGGATGGGATGATGAGTACTGGGGCAATAATTCTGTTACAACCTACACACTTTTAAAACCTGGTTCGTCGCAGGCTGCTTTCGATGCCAAAATTAAAAATATAACCATTGATCATACAAAAGGTGGAGGAGATGCATCAACAACTGAAGTGTTTACCCAACCTCTCGAACGTTCTTATTTGTATGCAAAATCTGACAATGGAAAATTGGTGGGCGGCCAAATAGAAACGGTTAGACTCTTTGGAATTATTGCCGCATTTATTTTGCTGATTGCCTGTATTAATTTTATGAACCTGAGTACAGCGAGGAGTGAAAAACGTGCGAAAGAAGTAGGCATACGAAAGGTGGTGGGTGCGCAGAGAAAATTTTTGCTCATGCAGTTTTTAGGTGAAAGTATTTTGCTGTGTGTGCTCTCATTTATTGTTGCGTTATTTTTTGTTCAAATAAGTTTGGGAGCATTTAATGAATTAACCGGCAAACAATTGAGCATTAATTATAGCGATCCATTTTTTTGGATTTACTCCCTGGCTTTTATTTTCTTTACAGGCATATTGGCTGGAAGTTATCCTGCATTTTTTCTCTCCGGATTCAGCCCTGTCAAGGTTTTGAAAGGAACATTGCAAAAGACAAACGCGCTCATCGCCCCCCGGAAAATTTTGGTAGTAGTTCAATTTTCGTTTGCTATTATTCTAATTATTTCCACCATTATCGTAACACAACAAATCAATTATGGAGTCAATCGCGAGTCAGGATATGACAAGAATAATTTGATCTATGTATTTACACAAGGCGAAGTGGATAAGCATTATCAATCTATAAAACATGAATTAATAAATGCGGGAATTGCTACTTCGGTGACACAATCCGGTAATCCTATTACCCAGCGATGGAGCGATAGTTGGGGCTTTCAATGGACAGGAAGTACCAAGGCCGATGAAAAAATTGATTTCATTCGTTTTCAGTCTGACGCTGATTTTACAAAAACGATTGGAGTAAAATTGTTGCAGGGACGAGACATAGATGTATATCAATATCCTACTGATAGTAATGCAATTGTTTTGAATGAAGCGGCGGTAAAAGCCATGCGTCTGAAAGATCCGATTGGTGCTACGGTGAAGCAATCAGGTGATTCTGTTCAATTTCATGTTGTGGGTGTTATGAAAGATTTTGTGTTGGAATCTCCTTTCCAACAACAGGTAAATCCGCTGATGTTATTTGGCCCCGGCCAAATGTTTGCACAAATAATGCATATAAAATTGAACCCCGGTAAACCTACGAAAACCAATATTGCAAATGCAGAAGCAATATTTAAAAAATACAATCCGCAGTATCCGTTTGAATACGTTTTTGCAGATGAGTCTTATGCCCGAAAGTTTGATAGTGCGCAGCGTACAGGCACTTTGGCAACGTTGTTTGCAGCACTCACAATTTTAATTTCATGCCTCGGTTTGTTTGGACTTGCGACTTACATGGCCGAAAATAGAATCAAAGAAATTGGGATACGAAAAGTGTTGGGCGCATCTGTTACAGTCATTGCTTCTCTGCTTTCTAAAGACTTTTTGAGGTTGGTAATTATCTCATTTATAATCGCTGCTCCCATAGCATGGTGGGCAATGAGCAAATGGTTGGACGGTTACACTTACAAGATTTCCATTTCGTGGAAAGTGTTTGCATTGGCAGCGATTGTTTCGATTTTAATTGCGATACTGACGGTTAGTTACCAGGCTGTGAAAGCAGCCGTAGCAAACCCTGTGAAGAGTTTGAGGAGCGAATAAACCATTCATCTTGTATCGGTAGAACAAAATAAAAAGCGATGATTCAAAAGTTATTTATAAAATCAGCAGCATTTAAAATGGGAATTCCACGAAATGGATGCAATTCGAGAAGATCTTTATCACCCGTAATAATGCAGGAAGCCTTTGCAGAAACTGCCAGTTCAAGAAATTTATTGTCTTTAGGATCGCGGCAATCATGGATAATTTCAATAGGTGAAAAAACACGAAGTTTAGTTCCCACCAGATTTATTATAAGCAATCTTCCTTCATTGGACATAAAGTATTTATCAAATTTTTTACGAAATAAAACTTGTATATATTCTTCAAAAACTTCCTCCGAAGATGCTATTGATCCTAATCTTACAGCCTTATCGAAAGCCTGTCTCATTGATGATTTTGGTAAAATGGAAGCACTTACTAAACAATTCGTATCAAAAACAAAAGTATTAGTCATCAGAATTCAAAATTTCATTCACTATTTCTTCTGTAAGGCCGCGTTTACGAAGACGCTCACCTATCTCATCAAGGGAAGCGTTAAAATCTTCGTTTTTAAATTCTTTTGTTACAAAATCTATATCCTCGGCAAATTTCTCAGAAATTATTTTTTTGAATTTAGAGGAAGATGTTTGCCATCTTTTAGCAGTGGCTTCATCCACTTCAATTACTATTCGTTCCATGATGGTTGTTTTTATATTAAACCAAATTTACACAAACAAAATGTCTTTAAAAAGGAGCATTTCAAAATGTTCACATGGTTAAGAATCTGCGAAGTGAATAAACCTGCCTTTCATTCATCATTCATAATTCATCACTCATAATTCATTAACTGATGTTCAAAAATTATTTAAAAATCGCGTGGCGAAATTTGATGAAGCATAAAACCTTTTCCTTCATAAATATTGCGGGATTGTCAATCGGAATTTCAGTTTGCTTTATCATTTTATTGTATGTTCAGGATGAATTGAGCTTCGATCGGTTCAATGAAAATGCAGATAAAATTGTTCGCGTTGTTTTCAAAGCAGACATTAACCAGGGTAAAATTTTTGAGGCGAATGTAATGCCACCTGTTGCCAACGCCATGAAAGCGGATTACCCTGAAGTGCTTGATGCCACAAGGCTTCAGTCCGCAGGTAAATTAAAAGTCGCCTATAAAGAAAAAAGTTTTAAAGAAGATGAGCTGGCTTTTGTTGACCCTAATTTTTTTCAAATATTCACGCTGCCGTTGGTTGAAGGCGATGCTAAAACAGCATTACAGGAACCCAACACAATTATTATAACTAAGGCAATTGCAAAAAAATATTTTGGTGAAGAAAGTCCTTTGGGTAAAACTTTAAACTTCCCGGACAATCATGAGGTATTTAAAGTGACAGGGGTAATTGATAAGGTTCCTGAAAAATCCCATTTTCATTTTGATATGTTTGGTTCCATGTTGACGGTGAAGGATGCTAAATCTGACTCATGGATGGGTTCTAATTTCTTCACCTATCTCTTACTAAAAAATGGAGCCGATTATAAAAAATTAGAATCGAAGCTACCGGCTATGGTAGAAAAATATATGGGCCCGCAGATACAGCAATCGATGGGCATCAGCCTGGAGAAATTTATAACCAACGGTAACAAATTAGGATTCGCTTTACAGCCTTTGACGTCTATCCATTTGTATTCACATTCCAATTTTGAATTGGCAACGCCAGGCAATGCGATGTATGTTTACATCTTTGGAGCCATTGCAATTT
>JBDSHT010000197.1:0-6347 GCA_039918315.1 Ginsengibacter sp.
GGCTTTCTTCTTTTTCGACGTGATCTCGTGAATCATGCACCTTATTTTCTGAACTTTTCAACAGGTTCAACTCCACGTCATCACCCAAAAAATCACTAATTACGGGAAGGCGTTTCCCTTTCGAAGACGCCTTGGGCCTGCAACTCAGCAAGGCATTGGTATAAGGATGCTGTGGACGCAAAAAAATATCCTTGATAGAACCTGCTTCCACAACGCTCCCTTGGTACATTACAATTACTTTGTCCGCAATTTCAGCAACAAGCCCTAGGTCATGAGTGATATACATTACACTCATATTTTGCTGAACCTGTAAATCTTTAATTAGTTGCAGGATAGTTTTCTGTACTGTCACATCTAAAGCTGTAGTGGGTTCGTCTGCAATAAGCAGTGCTGGCTTGCAACTCATTGCCATAGCAATCATCACTCTTTGTTTTTGGCCTCCACTAATCTGGTGCGGATATCGACGAAGCATACCAGCAGGATCAGGAAGTTTCACTTGCTCAAATAAAGAAATTGCTTTTTTTTCTGCCTCCTGTAAAGAAATATTCTCATGAATACGCATTGCTTCTATTACCTGGCTACCACAGGTTTTCACAGGATTCAGTGAAGTCATTGGCTCCTGAAAAATCATAGAAATTTTATTACCTCTAATCTTTTGCAATTCTTTTTCCCCCAGACTCAAAAGATTTATTTGCGTATTTCCATCTTCTGAAAAAAGAATTTCTCCTGAAACATATTGTGCCGGTGGCGATGGTAATAATTGTAAAATAGATAAAGAACTTACCGTTTTTCCTGAACCCGATTCACCCACTATAGCAACTGTTTCGCCATGATTGATAGTGAAAGAAATATTTTCTAAAGCACTCGAACTACCCGATTCGGTAACAAAATTGACGCTCAAATTTTTAATTTCTAACAGAGGAAACTTCATGGATTTATTTTCTTCATGATTATATAAAACATTATCATTTGCGATTGTTACCTTTCAAAGATAGGGCTTCGTTCAATTAGTCCCGTAGCAGAGACATGAATGTTTACCAGAGAATTTATAATATCTTCAGAAACTAATTTTGTTGAAATGATGAAAAACCAAACCCTTAAAATAAAAGAAATTTTCCTTTTATTTTCAGTGAGTATTAGTCTCGTTTTCGCATCTAATTTAATGGCTCTGGCAGCCAAAGCTTCTTCAAATTTCTTTCCAATGAAAATAAATAATCAATCATCTTTTTATGATACAGGTATCGATAAAAGCATTATCGTCCATGGCGAAAAACCTGTTTTAGTTTCTAGCCAATTCGCATTTACTGAGGGACCTGCCAGTGACAAAGAAGGAAATATTTTTTTTACTGACCAGCCTAACAATAAAATATGGAAGTATGATTTAAATGGAGAGTTGTCTGTTTTCATGGAGAACAGTGGTCGGTCTAACGGGATGTTTTTTGATAAAAATGATAACCTGATTGCCTGCGCGGATGAGCATAATCAATTATGGAGTATAGATAAAAATAAAAAAATAACGGTACTGTTAAAAGACTACAATGGTCAAACATTAAACGGACCAAACGATGTGTGGGTAAACCCTGTAAGTGGAGGTGCTTATTTTACCGATCCTTATTATAAAAGAGATTATTGGAAAAAAGAACATCCTCCGCAAAGAAAACAGCAAGTATATTTTTTACCAAAAAATAAAAAGAAAGCAATAATAGTTGAAACAGAAATTGAAAAACCTAATGGTGTTATTGGTACAGCAGATGGAAAGTTTTTATTTATTGCTGACATAGGTTCAGGAAAAGTATTTAAATACAATATTAGCAACGATGGCAAACTGATTAACAAAAAACTTTTTGTTAATCATTCGGTAGATGGGATGACGATTGACAGCGAGGAAAATATTTATATGGCCGGCAAAGGAGTAAGTGTTTACAATCCCGAGGGGAAATTAATTGAATACATCCCAATTCCCGAAAGCTGGACTGCTAATGTATGCTTCGGTGGAAAAGATAAAAGCATCCTTTTTATTAGCGCCTCAAAATCAATTTACGTTTTAAAAATGAATGTGAAGGGTGTGCAATAAAATACAATTGAAAATACTTTTTATCAAAAATAAAAACGTTGATATCCATTCGTGTGCATGCAAAATTAAAATTTCAAATGCCTAACAGTAAGGCCGTCGTTGATCAACTGTTTTAATGAATCGATACCGATCTTCAAATGCATTTCAACAAATTGCGCAGTAACACTCGCATCACTTTCAATGGTTTTTATTCCTTCAGGTACCATTGGTGAATCGCTAACTAAAAGCAAAGCACCTGTTGGAATTTTATTGTAAAACCCTACCGTAAAAATGGTAGCAGTTTCCATGTCAATCGCATACGCCCGTATTTTTCGTAAGTATGCTTTAAAGGTTTCATCGTGTTCCCACACGCGCCGGTTGGTTGTGTACACAGTTCCGGTCCAGTAATCAAATGCATAATCCCGAATGGTGGTTGAAATTGCTTTCTGCAATGCGAAAGCGGGTAACGCCGGCACTTCCGGAGGAAAATAATCGTTCGAAGTTCCCTCACCCCTAATGGCAGCGATGGGCAAAATAAGGTCACCAATTTTATTCCTTTTCTTAAGGCCTCCGCATTTTCCCAAAAACAAAACTGCTTTCGGATCAATAGCACTCAGCAAATCCATAATGGTGGCAGCTCCGGGACTTCCCATTCCAAAATTGATAATAGAAATATTGTCCGCGGTGGCACATTGCATGGCTTTGTTTAAACCTACAACAGGTACGTTATGTATTTCCGCAAACATATTTACATAGTTACTAAAATTTGTAAGCAGAATATATTCTCCGAAGTTTTTAAGTTCTTCCCCTGTATAACGCGGAAGCCAGTTATCAACAATATCCTTTTTAGTCTTCATAATATTCAAAGTAATGAAATTTTAAACACTGTAGATAAAAATACTGTCTCAGGATTTATACCTTACAATTTGCGCACTCCTTTATCTTTGAGACTGATTCAGAATAATGATAAACCTTTTTTCAAAGGAATCATTTTTTTAGAAATGAAATTGAATATAATTTAAAAATTTTGAGGCAGAAATGATAAAAATAGAATTCCCAAAAGATAAAGTTATTGCAAGGCAACAGTCTGGTGTAAACGAAATTTTTGATGCCCCTTGCTATTCTTCGTAACTTCAAAAATTAGGAGTAGTGCTGTTCTTTTATTCAGCCAGCGACGGTTTCCCTTTCAAATTACCAACTCGGCATCCGACGGTAACCCGGGGCTTCTATATCATTTTTAGAAAGATAGCATTTCAAATATTTTATTCCAGCAGCTTGATCAAAGGCAGGAAAAACTGCTCCGGATGGTATTTGAAAACTCTGCGAGACATTAACTTTGGACTTGCAATTGCTTCCTATTTTAAAAGTATCATTTTACTTGCCAGGATATTATTACCAGAATTGACTTTTACAGTATATACACCATCACGCCAATTTTTTAAATCCGTAACATTCAATATTGAATTGCCTTTTGGAAGCTTAGTTTTTATTGAATACATTAATCTTCCAACCACATTATAAATTGATAACTTTATATTTTCTTCTATTGTAGCGGTGATGCTTATTTGCGCATTGTCGCTTACAGGATTAGGAAAGATTTTTATGCCACTGGCTGAATTTTTATCAGTTGATAAACGTATTATTTTACTATAGAAAATTTTTTCTGTGAGATTTTTCATTTTAATTCGGTAATAAATGATATCTGATTTTACCACCATTGCAGAGTCCGAAAATCTGTAGGCCACCACCGGTAAATTAGATGACTGGGAGTACATTTTTCCTAAAGAATAAAAATTGACTCCATCTGTACTTCGTTCAATTTCGAAATAATTAATAAGGTAATTATTCATCACAGACCAGTTCAACAGAACTTCACTATTGGACATCACACCTGCGAATTCTTTTATAGACGATTCAAGTATAATGCAATCTGGATTAGTAGGTTGAATGGCAACGGTATCAGTAGCAATGGGGGTGCATCCTGATTGTATTTTAGTATTCACAAAATAGGTGCCTGCGGCATCAACCAGTATTGAATCGCCCGTTGGAGTGCCTACTATATGGCCATCGTTTGTGGACCAGGTATATTCAAAACCGGGCAGTGGGTTAGTAACACTTATAGTTGTAGAGCCCACAAGTCCGCACCACTTTGAAATGTCGGTAGTAGTTTTGGCTTTTAAATCATAGAATAAATCAAGTGGCCCAACAAAATCTTTCAACTGAGCAGTAAACGAAGTAGATGCCCGTGATTTTACAAAAAATCTATTAAAAAGTGTTTTGCAGTCAAAAGTCGCCATTAGAGTTTTGGGCTCTATCCCAAGTTTGGTAAGATTAACAGCAAATTCCAAAAACTGACCTGCGGTATAATTTGTAACCACACTGTTATCACCTCTCACTAAGGAAAAAGATCCAGCCCATGAATTATCAGGACTTTCTAATCCAGTATAAAAAGCTCCCACAGTTTTGGGTACTATCCCTGCATATCCATACGCTGAACCACTTGCTGCACCGTCAAATGTGCCACTCCAGTTGAAATTTGTAGGTGTAACCGTTGACCATGTTGTCCTGCTTACCCAAATTCTTGCTTCAATGGACGTCAAGGTGGAGCTCCCATAATTTGCAGAAAAGATAATGTCTCCCACCTTTATTATATTGCCGCTGGCATCAAATGTCCAGGATGTGTGGCCTAAGTCAGGTCCGTAGTTATAAAATTTCTGGGTAGATTTATTATAATACAAATTTGTCTGGTACAATTCAAAATCAAAATACCTGTCGCCACTAGTTTGTTCTATAGAAACCCCGCCAAACAACCAAAGCGAATCATTAATAGTATTGCCATCTCTTCTCATGTGGGCCATTACGTCTAAAAGTTCGTTCTTATCTGGAACAGACTGCGCAACAGGACACATCCAGTCGGCCGGACTCATTCCATTTTTACTAGCCCCAAAGGCATACATTGTGGAATCACTTCCATGATAATCACGATAAAATAGAGCACCAATCATTAATTTACCATTCACCGTAGTGCCAGGAAGAACGCTCATATTGCGGCTAAAAGGTAATTGCCGGAAAGCGGGATCAATTGCATAGCGGGAAAGAATTGCTGCTGCGCCTGTTGTATCAATTACTCCTATACCCGATGTTAAAGCACCATAGTTAAACCAGTCATCACCTCCTGTATTACCTGGCACACCTGTAAAAAAATTTGCCCGCAGGTCGCCGTCTAACCCAAAGTTGGCTCTAATAACAGGTGTAGTAATTTGACCGTAAACACCTGAATACAATAAAAGAAACAAAATGTAGAAAATTGTTTTCATAGACATCAGATTTTTTAAATTACATTATCTCATTTCTAACAACGATAAAATAGTTAAATTGTTGTTGTCAATTTCCCACACCTGTAGATTTATTATTTCTTATACTACGATTAAAATCCGAAAATTTGACAAAGAAAGAATTGATTAATATAAAGCGGGTGTATATCAACAAAAAGAGCCCCCTCTATTCTAAGGGAGCTCTTGTAAATACTGAATATTATATTATTTAAGTTTCAATACGGGCCTTAGCTTGTAGCTACCGTTCTCTTGTTTTATTGATAGCAGAGCATCAAAATCAACAATTAAATTTTCTTGAGATTGACTAAGCTTTTTGTTGATCATTAACTTTAATCCAGACTCAGCACCACTCGGTATAGTGAGCGGATAAACTTGTGTTCCCACTTTAATCGAATTATCGGATCCTAGAATAAATCGAATCTGCTGAATGGAATTTGCAATAACTATCCCGGTAGCCAGTAGAGTATCTTTTCCATTCTGATAATCAAGAAGATTATAGATACCTGCATGAGTGGGCAGTGTTTGCCATCCGTCGTCAGATGATTCGTCGGTAAACTTTACACGAATTTCTTTAATATCAACATTCACTTCAGCATAATCCGCCGGCTGATCGGTGAGTCTGACATTTACCGTAGTGCTATTTTTTTCGTTATTATCTTTTTTACAAGCGGTTAAAAATAGCGTACCGGATAATACTACAAGACTAAGAACAATAAGTGACTTTTTCATTTAATATGGTTTTGAGGTTATACACTTTGATTTGAGAAAATCATGCCAAAAAGTTCTTTTCTAATTGTTTTCATATTTACTAACGAAGGATTTTGGAGTAAATTAAAATCATCAAATGATTCCCCTAAAGGCCGGGAACCATTCAACTATCCCGAAAAGATTCAAAATGGAGGAGGTTGAAAAACATCAAAGGTAAACCGCTTTTTATTTTTTACTCAATGCTATCAGTC
>JBDSHT010000198.1:0-5620 GCA_039918315.1 Ginsengibacter sp.
AAAATTATCTTCCTCAACATGATCACTTAATTGAAAGTTGATGAATAATTTTTCCTGATATTGCTTTTTTCCTTGCATACTTTAAGTTACTTATGCAAGCATCCAAAAACAATTATCTTTATTAACATGGTGTGAGTTGTGCAACAGGCACGTCCGCTTGTGCTGTTTAAAAGAAGAGATTTGTATATTTACTTATGAGTCGCAAATACAAATTCCATGATCAGGATAAACTGTATTTTATTTCCTTTGCTACTGTAAATTGGATAGATGTTTTTGTGAGAGAAGAATACACAAAAATCGTTTTAGATTCATGGTCCCGATAGCTATCGGGATGCCAGGAAAAGAAAGGCCTTGAAATCTACGGTTGGTGCATAATGCCAAGCCACGTTCACATGATAATTGGAAGTAAGAAAAATAAGCTGGAAGATATTGTTCGGGATTTTAAAAGCTTCACATCAACTTCACTCAAAAAGTCTATTAAAGACAATACTCAGGAAAGCAGGAAAGAATGGATAATTTGGATAGCGTGTTCCGAACGTAAGGCATCATGCAGTATGACTCCCTAAGAGTGCAAGTATTCCAGACACTTAGCTGAAAGTTTGCTAAGTTTGTTGGGTAAATAAAGACATATTATAGAAATGCTTTTTAAAGAAGATAAAAACTTTAGTTTTCAATTTCCGGAGCCTCAATATTTAGGTGCAAAGCATACACATTTAGCGTGGATTAAAAAATTTATTCCTGACAATGTAACCACAGCTATTGACGCTTTCGCAGGTTCTCAGTCAGTTGCTTTCCTATTCAAACAAATGGGGTTCAAAACAATCTCAAATGACTTTTTAAATTTTAATAATCAAATAGGTTTAGCACTTATTGAAAACAAAGAAATTAAACTTACGAAGGAAGATTTAAAATTGCTTTTTCAACCTGCGGTAAACAAAAAAGAGTTCGAGTTAATGGAGGATACATTCACAAATGTATTTTTTGAAAAAGAAGAAGCCCAATTTTTGGATAATTTCAGGGCTAACATATCATTGCTAAACGATACCATCAAGCAAGCAATTGCTTACACAGTTATCAATCGCAGCATGACAAGGAAGATAACAATGGGACACTTTGGACATACGCAGGCATTAGTTTATGCAAGCGACCCTGAACGAATAAAACGTAACAGGAGCCTGGTAAGACCAATCAAAGAAATATTTGAAGAGATTTTACCTAAATATAACAATGCTATTTTTGACAATGAACAAGAAAATTATAGCCATAACAAAAACATTTTAGAACTTTTACCAACAGTTCAAAATATTGATTTAGCATATTTCGACCCGCCATATTGCGACAGCCATGCAGACTATCAGGGATTTTATCATTTACTTGAAACTTATACGGAATATTGGAAAGATAAAGAATTCATAAATGGAATAAAACGTTACGAACCGCAGCGTTATAGCGGCTTTGATAAAAAAAGAGATGTGCTTTCATCGTTTGAGAAACTTTTCGAACTTTCGGAAGAAATTCCTCATTGGTTAATTAGTTACAATAATCGTAGCTATCCGGGCATTGAAGAATTTGAAAAAATAATTTCAAAATATAGAGATGTAAAGGTTGAAGCAAAAACATATCATAATGGACGAGGCGGAAAAGGAAGTGTGGCAGGAAGTCAGGAAATTCTGTTTGTTTGCAAACCGAAGAAAAAGCATTTTGTTTCAACCACCCCAAAAGAACAGTTAGTTAATGAAGGACTTTAATTATTGGAAAAGATTACACGAAAGCGAAAAGCTTGAGGAATTTAGTAATGATAGTATTGGGCTTTTATGGCTCAAAACAAAATCAATCATTCGTAAAGAACTCATTGCCGATTTTCTCAACAGTAATGGAATTACGCTTCAGGAAACAGCATTAGCAAAACAGTTTATTGAGCTATTCAATTTGCTCTCACAAGACCCTGCAAATTCTCATAAACTTTTAGACAAATACATTAGAACCGAAAACGAAAAACAGGTTGGCAAACTTGACACAGAGCAATTAGTTTCGGAGCTTTATAAACTCAAAAGCTTTGATTGGGGCGGCGACTATAAAAATTCATTAGACAAATATTTGGTTAAAAAATACATCAAAACCAGCATCCCATCCTATGAAATATTAGTTTCAAAATTTGAACCAGAAATAAATGTTGCAGTACAAGGGTATGTTTTAAATAGTTGGTATAACCATTGGAGCAGTATTCTGATTGAGCATATTTTTAAATCTCATGCAGCCGTTTTGCCTACAGTTGGTCAAATCAAAAGTGTTGATTTCTTTATCAACGATGTTCCATTTGATTTGAAAGTAACATACTTGCCTGCTGAATACATAAAAGATAAACGAAAAGAAAAAGGATTTCCAGTAGAACTTACTTTTTTAAAAAGGAAAGCAGTGGAAACTAATATCACCTTTGACAAAACAGCAAAACCTTCGGACATATTCTACGAAATTGTAGAGAAAATGAAAGACAGGAACGATGATTTCTGCAATGATGTATTGGCAACTTTAAAAAATGAAAAACTTGAAATTCTAAACGAAGTTCAAGAGAAACCAAAAGTTCTTGCAAAATGGCTTTATGAAAACCAAGGTGAAATGCGTTTTGGTTCAGAAAACCGTTTATTTCTTGTACTTGTTGACACAGACGACTTCAATAGCTCCTGGAAATTAAAAAGAAACCTCGACCTTTTAAAACCAACGATACTCACTTACTTAGACAATTTCGCAAACAAGCAAATTGACGATTTGAAAGTAGAGTTTAATTTCAAAGGCAGACCGCAAACATTTACAGCATTGGCCGATATCATATTTGTTGTTAAATAGACCATTTAGAAAAGCGCGAGCGCTTTACAGGGGTTTTTCGCAAGCGGGGCTAAGATGATAATAATGAGCATTGGTGCATGTATCAGCCATACCCTGGCGTGAAAGTTCTTCATTAAGCAATAGATAAACAATAAACTATTTATTGTAAATTTGACAATGGTTCCGGGCAGAAGGAATTCTAAAATCCCTCATTTAGTGCAAGTGCCTGCTTGTGTTGTTTAAAAAAAGAGATGTGTATATTTATTTCTAAAATCTCGCAATAAATAGTTTTTTTATGTGCCCCGAAAGAAGGCAGAAATATTGATTAATAATAAACTACGATAGAAAGTTTTATAAAACTTCCCATCAATCCGTACATCATTTCAAACACTAATTCCAAATAAATTCTATAAAATAAATTTCCTGGTAAGCCATAACTTTAAACCTAATAACTGATTCTATTTTTACGCTGATTCAAACTTTATATTTGAACCGCTTTCTATAAAAAAAATTAATCAATCATCTTATTTATGAAAAATTATTGTAGCAAATTGTTGATCCTTGTGTCAGGCATATTCTTTTTTAATGTGGCTTTGGGCCAGGTAGAAAAAACACCTCCACATCATGAAGGCGAAGGTCCGTGGTCGCAACTTATTATTCGTGGAGTCATTTTAATAAATGGTACGTTGGCACCTCCGGTAGGGCCTGTGGACATTGTTGTAGAAGGTAATCGCATTGTGAAGAATGCAACCCTTATGTGCGCTTTAAGAGAAAATAAAAAATTAGGACTTCGTTCAAAAATGCATCACAGCCAAACTGAAGTCGGTCGCTGGAATGCATTGCAAAGTGCGAGGGCAGGATTGACTTCTATGGAACATTGGTATGGTTTACCGGAGGCTTTATTTACAGACCGCACCGTTCAAAATTATTCACTGGATTATAATTACAGCAATGAATTCGATCGTTTTGGCGAAGCGGGAGAATTGTGGAAACAGGCGGCGCCTCCTTACTCAGATCATTGGAATAAAGTGATGAATGAAATGATATCGCTTGACTTTACAATGTGTCCCACTTTTGTAATTTACTCAGCCAGCCGCGGCCTTATGCTTGCGCGCCGTGCGGAATGGCATGAGGATTATACCTTGCCTGTTCTTTGGGATTTCTTTTCTCCTGCGCCCAGTAAGCATGGCTCTTACTGGGATTACCCAATATCAAATATACCCGCGGTCTAACCTTCGGTACCGACCGCTCATAAATTTCCTTCCAAAAAATCCTTCCATCTTTCAATCCAATAAATCCGTTATTCAGGCGAAAGGCAATGAGCAAAGCTGCACCGTAGTTTGCACCCACCTAATTGTCTTATTCATTTTTATCTAAAATCTTTGGCACACTATTTTCGCCTTCCCTAAACAAACAATTGTAAATCCTTAAAACGAATTTATTATGGAAGCAACAACTAAAAATCCTAACAACCCGGTGGTATGGTTTGAGATTTATGTAGATGACATTGACAGAGCCAAAAAGTTTTATGAAACGGTGCTTGGCCTTTCCATGGATGTCATGGCGGACCCTTCTAACGGGGATGTGAAAATGTATTCGTTTCCTATGTACATGGACAAACCCCATGCAAGTGGCGCGCTGGTAAAGATGGAAGGGTTTAAACCCGGTGGAAATGGTACTGTTGTATATTTCGATTGCCAGGACTGCGTTACAGAAGAGTCCCGCGTGTCGGATGCCGGAGGAAAAATATTTCAAAGCAAAACACAAATTGGAGAGTATGGTTTTATGTCGCTTTGTGTGGATACGGAGGGGAATGTGTTCGGGTTGCATTCGATGGGGTAAGAGGGGAGGGAGGTGTGAGCAATGAGCGAAGAGCATAGAAGGTATCAGGTATCAGGTATCAGGTATCAGGGAAGAAGGTGTAAGCAAATTAAGAATTAGGAATTATACGTTTCCTCCTTCGGCGATTTTTTTGGAAAGGCAGGACGGGCAAGGATGACAGAAAGGCTCGTAGCTTCCTGCTGACTGCTCATTGCTGATACCTGATACCTAATACCTTCTTTCCTGACCCCTCACACCTCATCCCTTCTTTTTATTCAGTAACTTCATTCCTAAAATTACTAATTATGAAATATTTATTCCTCGTTAGCTTTTTATTGTTTGCAGCTACGTCCTTCGCACAAAAAGTTCCTTCACCGGAGATACAAATAAAAACCGCATTGCTTGCCGCTCCACCGGAAGCACGTGCGGATGCGACTGTACTTGGTTATGATGAATCAGGGAAACTCATTACCCTACGAAAAGGTACAGGCAAATTTATCTGCCTGAGTGATGATCCTAACAAAAAAGGTATAGAAGTAGATTGCTATTCTGTAGCCCTGGAACCCCTTATGGCACGTGGAAGAGAGTTAGTTGCCGAAGGAAAAACATCAGCCGAAAAACATGACATACGCACGAAGGAAGTTAAAGAGGGAAAACTAAAAATGCCTGAAGTGCCGAGCATGTTGTACGTTCTAAAAGGCACAGAAGAAAATTATAATTCCACCACAGGGGAATTGAAAGATGGCGATTTCCGTTATGTAATTTATATGCCGTTTGCCACGGCTGAATCTACGGGATTACCTGTAAAGCCTTTCAGTCCGGGTATGCCATGGCTTATGGATCCGGGTACTTATTTAGCGCATGTGATGATTAGTCCAGTGAAGAAGAAGTGAGGGGAGAAGGGGTGAGGTATGAGGGAAGAAGGTACGAGGGAAGAAGCAGTGAGCCTTGAGCGAAGAAGATATGAGCAGTGAGC
>JBDSHT010000199.1:0-5209 GCA_039918315.1 Ginsengibacter sp.
TTGCAACCAACAATACCGTTTTGGAATATGTTCACCGAGTTAAAATAGAGGCTGCTAAAAGAAGGTTTGAAAATAGCCGCAAGAATATAAATGAGGTAATGTTTGATGTGGGTTACACGGACACCAAATCATTTCGGTCAACCTTCAAAAAAATTACGGGGCTCAGTCCTATTGAGTACCGGAATAAGTACAATAAAATGTCACGGTATAATTGACCAGTCGCAAGGTATGTGTGACCTTTTTGAACATGAACTGAAAGACATCACCTGCTGGTATATGTTTGTATTTCAAAGAATAAAAATGACAGAAAAAGTTAGTATCGATACTTTGATTCTTTAGCTTAAAGAAGAATTGGAACGAAAGGGTTTATGGCAGCAAACTGTACCTGCATCGGCCAATTTTGTAACAACGGGTTTTAATCCGTTGGGGAAGACAACAAGATGGCAAGAGAGCCATAGGCTCGTACCATTTTCCTATTTTGATTTTTGTAGTTGCTGATATGGCCCGAGCCTACGGCTCTCTTTAAAGAGCAGTTATATTTTTCACCAACGGATTAAAATCCGTTGTTACAAAATGTTTCGAGCCTCTGGCTCTGGTTTTTGCCATTGCTGATATTTTTTAAAACTCATAGCCGCAGCCTGGTATTCTGAGCAGTGTTAATAATTGAACCAGCCCGCCGGTCTGACGCGTTGCGTTCTGACCGCTACTTCCATTCAGATTACGGTTGGCCTCAGCGGTAGGCACCAAAGGTAAAACCGCGTTAATAGTTGCAACATTAAATTACAAGAGATAAGATGCGTAGCATCGGTCTATTTTGTAACAACGGATTTTAATCCGTTGGGGAAGACAACAAGATGGCAAGAGAGCCATAGGCTCGTACCATTTTCCTGTTTTGATTTTTGTAGTTGCTGATATGGCCCGAGCCTACGGCTCTCTTTAAAGAGAAGTGGTATTTTTTTATCAACGGATTGAAATCCGTTGTTACAAAACGTGTCGAGCCTATGGCTCTGGTTTTTGCCATTGCTGATATTTTTTAAAACTTGCGCAGCCGCTGCCTGGTATTCTGAGCAGGGGTATAAATGAACCAGCCGCAGTCTGACGCATTGCGTGCAGACCGCTAGTTCTGTTCAGATTACGGTTGGCCTCATCGGTAGGCACATAAGGTAAAACCGCGGTAATACTGCAACATTAAATTACAAGAGATAAGATGCATAGCATCGGCCAATTTTGTAACAACGGGTTTTAACCCGTTGGGGAAGACACCAATATGGAAAGAGAGCCGTAGGCTCGTACCATTTTTCTATTTTGATTTTTGTAGTTGTAGATATGGCCCGAGCCTACGGCTCTCTTTAAAGAGAAGTGGTATTTTTTTTATCAACGGATTGAAATCCGTTGATAAAAAATGTTTCGAGCCTATGGCTCTTGTTTTTGCTATTGCTGATATTTTTTAAATCTCATTGCCGCTGCCTGTTTTTCTGCACGGTAATATAAATGGATTGGCTTCTTTTATTTTATATAGAAGTAATTGATAGATTTATAATATTGAACTTCTCTTACCGGTCATTTAGCAATCGTTGTGCGAAAGGCCGTGGGTCAGGAGACCCAACGGCAGCGCTTCAACGCTTACAGTATTTGATAAATAAAAATAGATAGGAAGACTAACGGTGGCTAATTTTTTTTATGGAAATTAAATACTTCTGCATCTTCAACTTCAGGCAATTTAAGGATACACTTTTCAGTATTGATTTAAATCCTAAATATTGATGTCGAATGAAGCAGAGGATTCAATAAATGATGAACCACATTTCGATGATTTAAAGAACGTAATAAACCAACAATAACTAAATAATTATTCACTCTTTTAGACTTTTCTTTTATGATCCGATTTATTTTTTGCTCGCTATCCGTATTTGGTTTTCTAAATGGTTTTTCTCAGAAAAATTTTGCTATTGATGGAACTATAAAGGGAAGAGATACCGGATCGATCGTTTTATTTTATCCTAATGCCAACGGCACTTTTACGTTCGATACATCGCAGATACAAAATGGTCAATTTCGTTTTTCCGGAGAGATAAATGAACCTGTATTTTGTAATGTATCTACAAAAGGGGAAGAGAATTTTACAAGCCTTTTTATAGAGCCAAAACAACAACAATTATTTCTGAATGAGAATCATTTTTCCGAAAAGAAATTGATTGGCTCGTTTACTCAGTCTCAGGATGATTCTTTGCAAAACAAAATAAAACAAATTCAATCTAAATACTCTGGTTGGTTAACTGAATGGCAAACATTGAACAATGAAAGTACTAATTCCGATGATTCTTTAATTAAAAAAGCAATAGATATTAAGTTAGATGCTTTAGCTAAAAAAGCTTATCCAATGGATGGAGAGATTTTAGACAATACTATTTCTTTTATTTCGTCCCATTCGAATTCCTATGTGAGTCCCACATATTTGTATGGTATCTTGGTTTCTCACAGAATACCTTCGGAATCAGTTAAAAAATTATACAATAATTTTTCTGATGATATTAAAAACACTTTTGCGAGCAACCTTATTGTTAAAGAATTAGAGAAAAGAGAGATAAACTCAGCGGTTCCAGATTTTGCCGTTGTAGATATCAATAATAAGCAAGTATCATTAAGCCAGTTTAAAGGAAAGTATGTGTTAATTAATTTTTGGGCTAGTTGGTGCATACCGTGTGTAGAAAAGATTCCTGCATTGAAACAGTATTATAATTCTTACAATAAAGAGGGATTTGAAATCATCAATATATCTATAGATCAAAAGAAACAAGCATGGATGGACGGTGTGAAGAAATTTAAGTTAGAAAGTTTTTATAACGTACTTGCTAATGAAGAATTAAAATCTAAATTTCCTAACGTTACTCAACCGATACCCAGCGAGATTTTAGTCAGTCCGGATGGAAAAGTTTTATGGAATTCAACGAATAAAAGTGACGTGGACCTAACTGAACTTTTAGAACAGTACTTTGCTAAAAAGGAATAAAGACAATGGCTGGTATTAATCTTCCAACACTTTTTCCATTTGTATTCCCCTTGATCCTTTTATTAAAATATGCGCGTTCTGTAAATTTTTATTTGCCAACCAATCTTTTGCCTGCTCTGCATTTTCAAACCAGATGTAGTGATGATTGGTTTCGGTAAAATTTTTGCCGACCAAAACCACTTCATCCCATTTATATTTATCAATAATGGAAACCAAATGTTGATGTTCTTTTTTACTCTCGTTGCCCATCTCTTTCATTTCACCCAGCAACAAAACTTTTTTATCTCCACTCATTAGCGCGAAGTTTTCAATCGCCGCCTGCATGCTTCCGGGGTTAGCATTGTACGCATCTAAAATGATCGTGTTACTATCTCTGTGGATTAATTGTGAGCGACTGTTAGATGGGCTGTAATTTTCAATCGCTCTTTTAATTTTATCATCTGTTACTTTAAAATATTTGCCTACACATGCCGCGACCAGTATGTTTGATAGATTATAGCTGCCTACCAATTGAGTAGATATTTTTAAAGAAAGACCTTTTATTTCTACTTCAATAAACGGATCATTTTTTACAATGGTTCCTGAATATTGTTCACTCTTGCTTCCATAGTTTACTGTGTTTTTTAATTCTGTAGCTAAATCAAAAACTGCCGGATCATCGGTATTTACAAACGCGATTCCATCATGTTGATTGATAAAATCAAAAAGTTCGCCCTTCCCTTTTTTTACATTTTCCAGGCTTCCAAATCCTTCGAGGTGTGCCTTGCCTACGTTGGTGATAATGCCGTGAGTTGGTTGCGCATATTCACAGTAGCCTGCAATTTCGTGAAGATGATTGGCTCCCATTTCTATTACTGCAATCTCTGCATCACTCTTTATTTTTAAAATCGTTAATGGAACTCCAATGTGATTATTTAGATTTCCTGTTGTGGTGTAAGTTTTAAATTGACTGGAGAGAACCTGGTGAATTAATTCTTTGGTAGTCGTTTTTCCATTGCTGCCTGTAATGCCTATAAAAGGAATTTTAAATTGATCCCTGTGATGTTTGGCAAGGTCTTGCAAAGTTTTCAAAGCATCGTCAACCTGGATCACTGCCTCACTCGAAAACGAAAGTGGCTCATCTGCAATCACGTAAGCTGCGCCTGCATCGAGCGCTTGCTTCGCAAAAAGATTGCCATTGAAATTTGGCCCTTTCAGCGTAAAAAAAATGTCGCCATTTTTTAGCTTTCGCGTGTCTGTTTGTATGGATGGATATTGCTGGTAGATTTTATAAATTTCCGGAATTGTCATACAGCAAATTTATGTGTAAAAATAATTTTACAAATAAATCGGGTGTCCATTTTTAAATGTTGCGTAGGCTGCGTAAATCAAACGCATGGAAAATTGGATTCAAAAAAAAATCCCCCAATAGCTTGGATTATTTTAAGATTTTGAACACCTCTTTTTCTTGAGATTTTGCGAGCCGAAGGTTTTTAACCTTAGTAGAGACGTAATTAAATAACAGTTTCACCTTATTACCTTATTTGAATTTTGTTTCCTCAAAAGGCTGCAAAGTTTTTTGATAGAATTTTATGAAGGTCTCATACTCATCTTTGAAACTTACTTTCCGATTATGTTCCGGCTGATTAAGAATGTATTTACAAACTTTATCAACATCTGACTTCGATACAGAAAAGGCTGAAGCCGATTCCTGCCATGCAAAATGGGATTTGCATAATTTGTTTTGGTTGATAAAGTTTTGAGAACTTTCTGCAACTATTGAGGCAAGGTTTTCTTCGGAAAATTTTGGAGAACGGGATACAAGTAAATGAGCATGCTCAGGATTAGCCTAAATGGAATATAGATGAGAATCATTGTTGTTCACTATTCCCGTAATATACTTTTCAATCCGTTCGCGATACTTTTCAGAAATTACGGGAATGCGATGTTCGGTGGTAAAAATAAAATGAGTGTATAAATTGTGATATTCTATTTTCATTTTGAATGATTTAGAACAAGGTAATAAGGTTGAGTTACTAAGATTTGTTTTGTACTAAGGTTTTCCGAAGATAAATTAAAAGGATATTTATAATAGGTCACTTTGTAAATTATTTATACAGAAATACTTTTAGACAACGATTTTAAAAATTTCGAAAAACAGCTAATAGAGATTTTGTGGGTAGAAAGTTTTTAACCTTAGTAGAAAAACAATTAAATAAT
>JBDSHT010000200.1:0-2915 GCA_039918315.1 Ginsengibacter sp.
GTAGAAACAGATACTATCTTTTATAAACTAACTACCGTGAGAGTGCAGAAATACCGCTATGAATATATAGCAAGCGGGTTGGATCAATTTGGGGTGGAAGGATTTATAGAGGATACTTACCTGAAAACTAAGACACCACTTAATATGGATGGCAGAACTACGGTTGATTTCAACATAGTGAATATCGCTGGTTCTTATGCATCTAATCGTTTCCGCATTGTGTTCAAAGCCGCAGCAGGACCATTACCTGTAACATTTGTATCTGTGAAAGCTGAACAGAAAGACGCAGATGTTGAAGTGGAATGGAAGGTGGAAAATGAAAGCAACATGAAGCAGTATGAAGTGGAGAAATCAATTGATGGTACCAACTTTGCAATCGCTGGAAAGGTTTCAGCAATGAATAATGGAGCGGCTGTTTACACCTGGTTGGATCAAAAAGCAAATGACGGTTGGAATTACTATCGCATCCGCAGTGTGGATATCAATGGTAAAACACAGTTAACCAGTGTGGTAAAAGTGCTTATTACAAAAGCGAAACCTGCTATTAGTGTGTTCCCTAATCCGATTGTGGAAGGTGTATTGAATCTTCATTTGATCAACCAGCCTGCCGGTAAATATGGACTTCGATTATTGAACCCATTAGGTCAGGTAATTTTAGCGAAGCAGATTACCCACGGAGATGATAATAGCACAGAGAAAATTAAGTGGGATTATAAACTGGCACATGGTACCTACCAATTAGAGATCACCAAACCTGATGGGGGAATTTCAGTGATCATGGTAATGTATTAAAACGAATAGGGTCGTAAGATTTGTGTAAAAACCAAAAACTTCCGGAGTGTAAAAGCTTCGGAATTTTTTTTGTAAACCTATAAGCGTTGGAAGTTAAACCAAGAAGGTTTCAAAAACCTTCTTGGTTTGTTGGCTATTAAGTGGGATTATAAACTGGCACATGGTACCTACCAATTAAAGATCACCAAACCTGATGGAGGAATTTCAGTGATCATGGTAATGTATTAAAACGAATAGGGTCGTAAGATTTGTGTAGAAGCCAAAAACTTCCGGAGTGTAAAAGCTTCGGAAGTTTTTTAAGTTAATGGACAATGTGGTCAAAAATAATGCTCAATACTTAAACCAAATACGTCAACGCATCATCGTTATTCTTCAATTCCGTATAATTTATTTTATAAAAATCCATGTTCCTGATTAGTTCGAGATAATCTTTTCTGTTGGTTAATTCTATTCCAACTAGCGCAGGGCCTGCCTCTTTGTTATGCTTTTTCATGTATTCAAAATGGGTGATATCATCATTTGGTCCTAATACCTGGCTTACGAATTCCTTTAACGATCCGGGACGTTGAGCAAAGCGAATTAAGAAATAATGTTTAAGCCCCTCGAACTTTAACGAGCGCTCCTTAATTTCCTGCATACGGTCGATATCATTGTTGCCGCCGCTGATGATACACACTACATTCTTGCCCTTAATCTCATCTGCATAATCGTCCAAAGCTGCGATGGATAAAGCACCTGCAGGCTCGGCCACAATGGCTTCTTCATTGTAGAGTTTTAAAATAGTACTGCAAACTTTTCCTTCCGATACAAGGTGCATAACATCCAAATATTTTTTGCATAAGGCATAGGTTAAATCTCCTGCACGCTTCACTGCCGCGCCATCTACAAATGAATCAATTTCATCTAATGTTACCGGGTGCCCTGCTTTGAAAGCTGCTGACATTGATGGCGCACCTGATGGCTCTACACCAATTATTTTTGTAGCAGGAGAAAGCGTTTTAAAATAAAATCCAACGCCGGAAGCAAGCCCGCCGCCACCAACTGGTAGCAATAAAAAATCAACTATCGGAAGGTCTTCCAATATTTCCAAACCAACAGTTGCCTGCCCCTCAATTATTTTATAATCATTAAATGGAGGTATAAATGTTTTACCATTTTCTTCAGTATAAGTTTTTGCTGCAAACGCACATTCTTCAAACGTATCGCCAATAAGTTTTACTTCAATAAAATTTTCACCAAACATTTTGGTCTGCTTAATTTTTTGCTTAGGCGTTATCACGGGCATAAATACCATGCCATGTGTATTCAATTTTTTGCATGAAAAAGCAAAGCCCTGTGCATGGTTTCCTGCACTTGCACATACCACACCACGCTTTAATTCTTCAGGCGTCATGCCGCTCATCTTGTTGTAAGCGCCTCTTAATTTATAAGAACGCACCAATTGCATATCTTCTCTTTTTAAGAAAATATTGCATTGATATTTTTTTGAGAGATTACTATTGTACACCAATGGTGTCCTTATGATAACATCTTTCAGATTTTTTTCTGCAGCAACAATTTTATCAATTTCTAGCATAGAAGACTGTATATGATCGGCGGTAATTGTTTTGTTCATTATATTTTTTTTACAGGAACCCCAAAAAAAAGTTCGCCATTCCAAAATTAATTGGAATGGCGAACTTTTTAGATTTTATTTATGATTTTGTCTCAAGTTAGACTGATGGTTTTTGATTTTCAGGTCTCAAACTTCTTACAGTTTTTCCGGCTTGCCACAATTCGCTGTCGCGTAATTCAGCCAATTCAGCATCTAATTTTTCTCTGTAATCGGCTTTGCTATTGCTTTCTATTGAAAGTTTAGCTTCGTTTCCTGCAGCCACGCTTTCATATAATTCAGTGAAAACCGGAAGAGTAGCATCACGGAATTTTTTCCACCAATCCAATGCGCCGCGCTGTGCAGTGGTGGAGCAATTCGCATACATCCAATCCATTCCATTTTCCGCTACCAACGGCATTAAAGATTGTGTTAACTCTTCTACAGTTTCATTGAATGCTTCGGAAGGCGAGTGGCCTTTCTTGCGAAGCACTTCAAATTGCGCAGCAAAAATTCCCTGAATGGCTCCCAT
>JBDSHT010000201.1:0-6172 GCA_039918315.1 Ginsengibacter sp.
GTAGGAATTGGAATTAATAAATCTGCTGATTACAACAACCAGATTTATTATAAAGGAGTCAATAAAAAATCTTCTTATTCAGAAAAATATTTGGAAGAATTAGTTAATGATGGCGCAACAGATCCTAATGCGGCACTGCAAAACTATCCTTATGGAAGCAGCCTTGCATTGGGAACATGGTTAATCAGCCCAACCTACAATTCTGATAGTTCGGAAGTGATAGGTTATAGAAGCCAGGCTGATCCTGCATTTGGATTGTTACAGGAAAATTCCATTGTAACTACAGGAGGCATTACCGATGTGGCTATTGGAACAGGAATTAACCTGAAGGACAAATGGTATTTTGGTGGAACGCTTACGTTTCCTTTTTTAAGATATAAACGCGACGGATATTATAAAGAGAGCGATGAGTCGAAAGATCCAAATAATGATTTTAGTTTTTTCGAAGCCACTGAATCACTTGAAACAAAAGGCATCGGTGTAAATGGAAAAATTGGAGTAATCTTTAAACCTGTCGATTATGTCCGCATAGGACTTGCGTTCCATTCACCAACTTTTTTTCAACTCACAGATAAATATGTCGCAAAGGTGGCTACCAATCTGGAAGGATATGGCGGAGCAGGAGTAAAACAATTATCAAGTACCGATGTTACAGGCGGAGGACCTCTGGAATCATCTTATAACTTAATCACTCCTTGGAGAGTAATGCTGAGTGGGTCTTATGTGTTTAGAGAAGTAGAGAACGTAGAGAATCAGCGAGCATTTATCACTGCTGATGTGGAATACGTCAACTATAAGGCTTCCTCTTTTCGTGCGGTTGATAATAATACCGATACAAAAAATTATTACAAATCACTAAATGGAACTGTAGATAAATTATACAAGAATGCGATAAATGTTCGCCTCGGTGGTGAAATAAAATTCAATACCGTGATGTTTAGATTGGGTGGAGCGTATTATGGAAATCCTTATGTAAACGAATCTTCAAACCTGATGAAACTAAGTGGTGGACTGGGTTATAGGAACAAAGGAATTTTTATTGATCTTACTTATGTTCATTCTTTGAATAAGGATATTCATTATCCATATTCATTAACCGACAAACCAAATACCCCTGCGATGCTAAAAAATAATGCAGGCGGTATTGTTGCAACAATTGGATTTAAAATTTAAAATCCTTTTTCGCAGCAAGAAATAAAACATTGAATTATTGATTCTGAGGAATAAATTTTTTAAACCAGGTATTCTGTCTTTTGGCATAATGCCTGGTATTTTTTTTGATTAAATCAATTGCATTTTCTAAAGAAATATCTCCATCGATGTGGGCGAACAATTCTTTGTATCCCACTGTTTGCAGCGCATTTAAATGTTTAAAAGGATAAAGACTTTTGGCTTCATCCAATAAACCTTCGTACATCATTACATCTACTCTGTTATTAATATTGGCATACAACTCCTCTCTCGGCATGTCCAAAAAAATATGCCGGATATTAAAATCCCTGGAAACTTTTTCTCCTTTATGAAAATTATAAATAGAACTTCCGGTGGAAAGAATAACTTCCAACGCACGCATCATTCGTTGCGGATTTTTCATTTCGCCTTGCTGAAAATATAATAGATCTTTCTTTTCTAACTCGCTCTGGAGCCAGCTTGCACCTTGAGTTTGATAGTTTTCAAAAACATGTTTCCTGATTTCTTCATTTATTTCCGGCACCTCATCAAACCCTTCACAGAATGCTTTAATGTACAAACCGGTACCGCCAACCATAATGGCGACATCATTGGTTTTGAAAATAGAATACACACTCTCCAATGCATATTCTTCGAATACTTTTGCATTGACAGTGTCGAAGATGGAATGAGAATTTATAAAGTAATGCTTTACTTTTCCGAGTTGATCAGCAGATGGTTTTGCAACACCAATATTTAATTCTTTGAAACATTGACGGCTGTCGGCAGAAATAATTTCTGTTTGATATTGCAACGCGAGGTCGATTGCGTAGCTGGTTTTGCCAACCGCAGTTGGTCCTGAAACGATGATGCAGGTTTTTGAATGCATGTAATTGGCAAAGTTTGTAAAGAACTTTATCAAATAAAAAAGGAAAAAATTCTAAATATTTATAGACTTATAAATCGTCAGTTTCATTTTCATTCTCACTTTCATTTTCCTCTTTTTCGGTTTCTGTATCCTCTTCACCTTCCTCACTGTAAACATCTGCTAATACAGCCGTATTTAAATCATACTTCTCTTCAATTTCTGCCAGCTTCTCATTAATGAGGCCTTTCGTTCCGTACTGGCTGGGACCAATACCCTCTGTTCTAATACAACCGGGATAAGTTATTTTAATACTTTCTTCTTTATTCACATTGATGAGCTCCACCATAAAGGTCCAGTTCTTATGGAAATCATACACGTAAATAAACTTTTGATTAGGATCTTTTATTTCAGAACCAACGGTGCACTCTGCCATGATAAGAGGCTCGGCTTTATAGACTTTATCATACTTTTCAAGACTAATTTCTCTACCTCTTTGCCAATTATCATTGCTTTTGAAAAATGTAGCATGATGCTTTTTGTCAAATTCAAAACAAGTCAAAATCGTTTCATGAAGTTGCAAGAAAGTTTGTGTATGCTTAACCACCAAATCACGGTAAACACTTTCATCATCTTCCCAATAAACTCTGAATTTTAAGATTGCCATACAACAAATTTAAGGCATAGTTATGAATTAAAATATTTCGGATTGACTATTATCATCGGAGAATAAGAAGCTGCTACTTTTTGATATTCATTTCCTCTGCCATCTTTATCATGTAGTCAAATGCTGCATCATATTGATTCGGAATGATGCCATCCAGAATTGCTTCACGGACTTTATTTTTAATCTCTCCCACCTCTCGGGAAGGCGGAAGATTGAATTCTTTCATAATGATTTCACCGGTTATTGGTGGTTGCCAATTGCGCAGGTGATCGGACTCTTCCACTTCCTTCAATCGCTTTTCTACCATTTCAAAGTTGTCAAGAAAGCGTTGCACTTTCTGTTTGTTTTTGGAAGTAATATCAGCTTTACAAAGAATCATTAGGCTTTCAATATCGTCCCCTGCATCAAACAATAATCTTCGAACAGCCGAATCCGTTATGTTCTCTTTAGTTAAACTTATCGGACGTAAATGCAACTCAACCATTTTTCTCACAAACTTCATTTTTTCATTTGCGGGAAGTTTTAACTGGTTAAAAATTTTAGGCACCATTCTGCCACCTACCACTTCATGCCCATGAAACGTCCAACCATGGCCTTCTTCAAATCTTTTGGTAGCCGGCTTTGCAATATCATGTAAAATAGCGGCCCATCTCAACCACAAATCGTCTGTGTTTTTTGATATATTGTCGAGTACTTGCAGGGTGTGATAAAAATTATCTTTATGCCCTTTGCCATCAATATATTCTGCACCAGCAAGTGTCACCATTTGCGGAAAAATGATTTTCAGGAGACCACATTTGTATAAAAGTTCAAATCCGACTGACGGCATTTCCGTCAATATTATTTTGTTGATCTCGTCAATAATTCTTTCACCGCTTACAATTTTTATCCGGTCGGCATTTTCTTTAATAGCATTATAAGTTTCGGGCTCAATACTAAAATTTAATTGTGCCGAAAAACGGATTGCCCTCAACATTCTTAAAGGATCATCACTGAAAGTTTGTGCAGCCGGCAAAGGCGTTTTGATTATTTTATCAATGATATCCTGCTCGCCATTTAGAACATCGATTACATTTCCAAAATCACTTTTATTAAGACTTATAGCGAGTGTATTTATTGTAAAATCGCGCCGCATTCTGTCATCTTCAAATGTTCCGGGAAGCACGTTTGGTTTTCGGCTTTCAATGTTATAACTCTCCTTCCTGGCACCAACAAATTCTATTTCATAGTGATCCAAATTATCAGGAACACTTACTTTTATTTGGGCAGTTCCAAAATTTTTAAAAAAATTTACCTGTGGTTTCGATTTAAATTTTTCAGCCGTTTTTTGTGCCAGTTCAATACCATCACCAAGGCAAACAATGTCGATATCTTTATCAGGCCTGTTCAATATTTTATCACGCACAAAACCTCCAATTACAAATGCCTCTATACCCAATTCATCTGCTGCATCCGATATTTTTTTGAAAATAAAAAGTTCATCACTGGTAAAACTGACTTTCATGCGGCAAATGTAAATATTAAAATGCTCAAACAAATACAGCCTAAAGTCGCTTTTAAAAAAAGGTACTTTGATGGTTTGATTATTTTAAAATAGGTTTGCCGCAATCTTAGTTTCCAGCATTGCAATAATGAATCCACTCTTAAAAATTATTATCTCAATATCCTTCTTGTTATCCATCCACCCTGCGGATATTAATTTAAATAATCCCAAAATATTTACAGCCAAAGTAATTAAGATTGTAGATGGAGATACTTTTGACGTGTTAACTTCTGAGAACGAAACGATCCGGATTCGAATGAATGGAATTGATTGCCCGGAGAAAAAACAAGATTACTTCCAGGTATGCAAAAACGCGCTTTCAACATTTATCGCCGGAAAAATTGTAGAGATCAGAAGCACAGGCAAAGACCGGTATCGAAGAATGTTGGCCGATGTGTATTTAGAAAATAAAAACATCAATTTGTTGATGATACAAAAAGGTTATGCGTGGCATTTCAAAAAATATTCTAAGGACCCCAAAATGGCAGAAGCAGAAATTGAAGCACGGAAAGAGAAACTTGGATTATGGAAAAACGCAAACGCAATAGCACCCTAGATTTTTAGGCAACTCGAAAATAAAAAGCCTGTACGCTAGCCCCCATCATCTAAAAGCCAGATTACGCTTAATTATTTGATAGAGGAAAATATACCCCACTCTTATGTTTATTGGATAAATCACTGGGTTCATTTTACTTAAACTAAATAAAAAATGATTTGCAATCATTAACGGTCTTTTAAAAAATAGGAAATCTTTAAATTTTACAATACCCCCTATCCTTTCGAAAAGCACGCTAACACTGGTTATATAAGAAGCAAGCGACCAACCTTTAGTTTTTATTTATTCTCAATAAAATCTAAAAAAACAACTCTTTTATGAACACAGCAATCTCCCTTTAATTGGTTTTATTTTTGCCTATTAGAGGTTGTGTAAATTTTTTACTAAAAAAAGTTAGTGGAGATATATGGATTCCCCCGAAATAAAAGACAATATAAAAGAGAAAAAGAAAAAATCATTCATTGCAAAATTAGCCAAAGTACTTGCCTGGATTATAGGATCCGTCATTTTCCTGGTGATATTAATACTGCTTTTGATACAAGTTCCTGCCGTACAAAATTACGGACGCAAAAAGGTGGTAAGCTATCTCGAAGGGAAATTGCATACAAAGGTAGAGATCGGAAAGCTCGATATAGGCTTTCCATCTTCTATTAAATTACAGAACGTATTCTTTGAAGATCAATCTAAAGACACACTTCTTTTTGGGGGCGAAATAAAGGTTAGCATTAAAATGCTGAAGCTTCTTAAAAATGATATCAGCATTGGTGAGATTGCTTTGGATAACATGGTAGTGAAAGTAAAAAGACTCCCACCCGATTCGGTATTCAATTTTCAATTTATAGCAGATGCATTTAGTTCAAAAAAGAAAGTACCGGCATCCATGGACACGTCAACATTGAAAATGGATATTGACAGAATTCTGATTAAAAACACCAGAGTCATTTACAAGGATTTATTGACGGGAAATGACATGGATCTTGCAATAGGCAACCTTTCCACTAAAATTGACAAGTTTGATCCTACGCATTTATTATTTGATATTCCTTCCATAAAACTAAAGGGATTAAAAGGTCATTTCTATCAATTAAAACCATTAGAACAGCCTGTAGAAAAAACGGTAGCTGAGGCAGCAGCGGAACCGGATAATTTCTTACAATTACTCAATAAAGAAATAAAGTTATCGGATATAAATTTTGTATTTAAAAGTGAGCCATCTCACCTTAATACATCGTTTGTAATTGGTGACTTGACGCTTCATCCAAAAAACCTCGATTTAAAAAACAGCATCGTCACATTAAAGGATGCTACGTTAAATAATTCTGACATTGTTATTGAAACGGCTTCGCAAAAAGCAAATGAAAAACCTAAGGA
>JBDSHT010000202.1:0-3165 GCA_039918315.1 Ginsengibacter sp.
AGGTATTAACCGGGAAAGTGGCTTCCACCCTGTAATTCAGCGGCTGGCCAATAAGAATATTATTCCTGTCAACAGATGTTTTTATCGATGGCGACTGCGCGAAGGAACTGCCTGAGAGGAACAGAAAGATACCGAGCCAAAATGAATTTAAACATCTTATATTTTTAGTACTTTTTATCAATACCTGATATCACTTTTTTATTCTTTTTGAAAAAAATTGTTGTAAAATTTTTACGTAATCTTCATCAGTGCGCAAATGCAACAAATCGGATCCTGCTTTTTTAAAAATGCTTTTACATTGAGCGCTTTGCTCAATAAAATTAAGATGATAATTGTGCCGCACAGAAGCACTTGAAGTATCTAACCACTGCACTTTATTAGTTTCCAAATCCTGCACTTTCACCATGCCCATATCAGGCAAATGGCTGTCCATCTTATCATAAATTTTCAGTCCAATCAGATCATGCCGGTGACCAATCACACGTAAAAGATGTTCATAATTATCATCAATAAAATCACTCATTAAAAATGCAATGCTTTTCTGATTGTTATTTTTAGAAAAGAAATTCAGTGCTTCACTAATGTTTGTACCACTTCGTTTAGGCACTGCCGTTAGTAACTCGCGCACAATGTACAGCGCATGATTTTTTCCTTTACGGGGAGGAATATATTTTTCAATTTTATCACTAAAAAATATTACTCCCACGTTATCATTATTTTGAATAGCGCTGAAAGTCAACACCGCGCCCACTTCTGTAATAAGGTCACGCTTTTTTTGGTGAACCGTTCCAAACATTGAGCTGGCACTTACATCTACCAATAACATTACAGTAAGTTCTCTTTCCTCCTCAAAAACTTTCGTAAAAGGATGTGCATATCGAGCGCTCACATTCCAGTCAATAAACCTTATGTCATCACCGTGGTAATATTCCCGCACTTCGCGGAAACGCATTCCCTTTCCCTTAAATGCCGAATGGTATTCGCCGGCAAAAAGATGCGTGGAGATCCTTTTACTAATGATCTCCAGTTCTTTTACTTTTTTAATTATATCGGCAGTGGTTAAAGACAAAGTGAGTAGCAGGTATTAAATATGTAAAGCCGCAATAAGGAATGGTATCATCACCACAATTTTACTACGGTCAAAAAAATAGTTACGGAACGTTCACCGCTTTCAAAATTTCCCCTATCAACATTTCAACATTTACATTTTCGGCTTCAGCCTCATAAGTAAGTCCGATACGATGGCGCAGAACATCTTTACAAATATTTCTTACATCCTCTGGAATTACATAGCCGCGCTTATTCAGGTAGGCGTACGTTTTTGCCGCAAGGGCAAGATTGATGCTCGCTCTCGGAGAACCGCCAAACGAAATCAAAGGCTTTAATTTTGCCAGATTATATTGCTCAGGATAACGCGTTGCAAACACAATGTCTATGATGTATTGCTCCACTTTTTCATCCATATAAACTTCCCTTACCAATTGACGGGCATTCAAAACTTCCTGTGAAGAAACAACTGCGTTTATACGTGGCTGCTGTAGCCCCAAAACGTTCTGCCTTATGATGGCTTGTTCTTCTATTTTAGTAGGATAATCAATAATGACTTTTAGCATAAAGCGATCTACCTGCGCTTCGGGCAGTGGGTAAGTTCCTTCCTGTTCAATAGGGTTTTGCGTAGCCAATACCAGGAAAGGCTCCTCAAGTTTATAAGAACTATTTCCGATGGTTACCTGCCTTTCCTGCATAGCTTCCAGCAAGGCGCTCTGAACTTTTGCAGGAGCTCTGTTTATTTCATCAGCCAAAATAAAATTAGCAAAAATAGGACCCTTACGAACTACAAATTCATTCTTCTGTTGGTTGTAGATCATCGTGCCCACGACATCCGCAGGAAGAAGGTCTGGAGTAAATTGAATTCTGCTGAACTGTGCATTGATGGTACTTGCGAGCGATTTAATGGCTAGTGTTTTAGCCAGTCCCGGTACTCCTTCGAGTAATACGTGTCCATTGCTCAAAAGGCCTATCAGCAAACGTTCTAACATGTGAGCCTGACCGACAATCACTTTCCCAATCTCTGCATGAATCCTGTCTATGAAAGTAGCGGAATGACTAATCTTTTCATTCAATAACCGAATGTCTTCTGCGGTTTGTATCATTTTTATGCGAATAAATTATTGGATAAATCAAAGAAATGCAAAATACGAACAACCGATAAACATTCAAACGCATTGCTTGTAACCTTCACGGAAAAGTATGTTAAAAAAAACAGAAGGAGAATTAAACTCCCTCTGCCCAAAAAAATAAATTTAAATAATCTTATGCAGGAACATTGTCGCTACCCACTCTAAAGGAAACTTTACAAATTACCCCATAAGAAGAAAGCTTCTGATCCTTCACATGCACTTTAAAATCTTTTACATAAACAGAATCAATGTTCTTTACTGTTTTAGAAACTTCCGACACCGCATTTTTTATTGCATCGTCAAAACTGATGTCCGAAGACGCGATCACTTCAATAACTTTTACAATTGCCATAATAATAATTTTTTTTACCGGGAAACCCGATAGGTGAATGATAGTAAATACTACAAATTAAATGAATACAAAATTCATTCCGATTATGAATCAGGTAAACTTTATCGTTTCTTCCGTATCGTAATTTTCAGAATAATTTACGAAAAAATATAGATATAATACACGGCTGAAGCGCATAAACCAGGGTTGAAGCGCAATGATTAAAACCCCATTGAAGATGAGGTAATAAGTGAGGCGGTCATCTGTTAAAGAAAAGCCGATGATGAGCCACCAAAGTAAAAAAGTGAAGACTGACAACAACACAGTGAGGCCATAACTAACATAACCGGTACCATACCAAAACCCAGTTTCCAGTTCAAATTTTTGATTACAGACAGGGCACCTGTCGTGCATTTTCAACATATAATTCAAGCCAAATTTCCGGTAGGGATTTTTGTTTACGAACATTTCACCACGCCGGCATCGGGGACACTTTAAAGTAAAAAGGCTCCATAGATACGCAGGCTCCGGCCTTTTTTCTGTAACCATTTTGCAAATTTAAAAAACCTAATTCAACTTTTACGTAAACACAATCAGACGGGATCTATCGAAGAAAGCTGTGGTATTTAATATTTAAGAAGGCAGTTCAGTTTT